>NZ_JBFRFR010000007.1:0-133376 GCF_052114925.1 Bradyrhizobium sp. 2TAF36
GTCTACTATGTCGGCGAGCAGGACATGTATGTGCCGCGCGACGAGAAGGGCAACTTCAAGTCCTATGATTCGCCGGGCGAAGCCTTCACCGAGACCGAAGAGGTGATGAAGAAGCTGATCCCCTCCCACGTCGTGTTCAACGGCAAGGTCGGCGCGCTCACCGGCAAGAACGCGCTGACGGCCAAGGTCGGCGAGAACGTGCTGATCGTGCATTCGCAGGCCAATCGCGACAGCCGTCCGCATCTGATCGGCGGCCATGGCGATTATGTCTGGGAGACCGGAAAATTCTCCAACGCGCCGGAGACCGGGCTCGAGACCTGGTTCATCCGCGGCGGCTCGGCGGGCGCGGCGCTGTACAAGTTCCTGCAGCCCGGCATCTACGCCTATGTCACGCATAATCTGATCGAGGCCGCCGACCTCGGCGCCACCGCGCACTTCAAGGTCGAAGGCAAGTGGAACGACGATCTGATGACCCAGGTGAAGGCGCCCGCGGAGATACCGGCTCCCAACACCAACTAGACGCGACAGGGGGCCGGTGATCACCGGCCCCCTCTTCCTTTCGGGGGACGACCATGCTGATCGCATTCAAGCTGAAACTGCTGCTCGCCTGTGCCGCCGGACTCGCAGGGCCGATCGCGATGGCGCCGCTGGTCTCGGACATGGCGGTCCATGGCACGGCGACGGAGCCTGCCATCGTCAGGGTCGCGCCGGGTAGTCTCTCCTATCGCGAGGCCGGCGATTTCACCCGCGCGGGGCTGCAGGCCGAAGTGCCGCTGCGCGCGATGCGCTTCAACCGGCCGCTGCACATCATGCGGCACCAGGTCTCGTCATCCGACTATCAGCTTTGCGTGCAGGATGGCGCGTGCCGCGCGCTCGATCGTGGCGTCGCAATCGCGTCCGATCGTCCCGCGGTCCAGGTGAGCTGGCACGATGYGCAGGCCTATGCGGGCTGGCTGTCGCGCAAGACCGGCCACACCTATCGCCTGCCGAGCGACGCGGAATGGGCCTTTGCGGCCGGCTCCCGGTTCAGGGACGACGGCGCGCCTGTGGACGCAGACGATCCTTCAAAGCGCTGGATCAGCCGTTACGAGCGTGAATCCGAGCGCGACCTCTCCGACACGACGGCCTATCCGTTCGGCAAGTTCGGCACCAACGAGCACGGTATCGAAGATCTCGCCGGCAATGTCTGGGAATGGACCTCGACCTGCTTCGTGCGCTCGCGGATCGACGCAGCCGGCAATGCGGGCCGCCCGACCGTGAATTGCGGCGTGCGCGTCGCCGAGGGTGCGCACCGCGCCTACGTCACCGACTTCATCCGCGACGCTCGCGCCGGTGGCTGCGCACAGGGCGTGCCGCCCGCCAATCTCGGCTTCCGCCTGGTGCGCGAGGAGCCGTCATGGGTCGCGAGCGTGTCGGCGCGGTGGGGCAAGGCGTGGGCGGCGAGGTCGTAGGTATCGCCGAGTAACCCGGATGGAGCGCAGCGCAATCCGGGATCGGACCATCCACGAGCACCCCGGATTTCGCTACGCTCCATCCGGGCTACGGCGCATCACATCGTTCGCGCAAACATGCGAAATCCGGGCGCGCCGATGATCGCCTCGAACGCGGGATCGCGCTTCTCTTCGACGAAGACAAATCCTGCCTTGGCGTAGGCGCGTTCGGCCGGCTGATTGCCGATCAGGAACGATATCGTCGCGCGGGCAAATCCGGCCGCTCGTCCCTTATCCAGAGCGTGCGCAAGCAACGCCTGCACGAGGCCGCGACCGCCATAGGCAGGATCGGTCGCGACGTGCTCGATCATCCAGTCGCCCTCGCCGCCCTGAACCCAGCAGGCGCGCGTGTAGGCGCCGCGGCGACGGATGGCTTCCAGCTCCGGCGCGGCAAGCCCGGTCGCGGCACCGACCTCCTCGATGGCACGCCAGGCGGCAGGTCCCGTGCCGGCCGCCGGCAGTGCGCACAACGCGGCAGCAGGCTTGCCATCGATCTCGGCGATCAGGAATTGCGAGACATGCCACATCGACACCGCGTGTGCGGTCGTGATGCGCGTGATGAAATCGCGGCACTGAGCCTGGGGCAAGCCGAGCGCGACGTCGAACCAGCCGCGCGGCCGATAGCCGCGCTGCGACGACTGGATGGTTTGTGCGATGAAATCGGCGTCTTCGGGACGCGCAGACCGTATCGTCATGCGCGCCCCCGTTGCGACGACCTTACGTGTTCTTCAGCGCGACGCGGAATTCGGCTTCGGTCTTGGCCTTGACCTCGTCGAGCGAGACGCCGTCGGCGAGCTCGATCAGCGCCATGCCGCCGTCGCCATGCTTGTCGATGGTGAAGACGGCGAGATCGGTGACGACCATGTCGACCACGCGCTCGCCGGTCAGCGGCAGATTGCACTTCTTCAGCAGCTTCGAGCCGTCTTTGGCCGAATGCTCCATCACGACGACGACGCGCTTGACGCCGGCGACGAGATCCATCGCGCCGCCCATGCCCTTGACCATCTTGCCGGGGATCATCCAGTTGGCGAGATCGCCGTTCTGGGCCACCTGCATGGCGCCGAGGATCGACAGGTCCATGTGGCCGCCGCGGATCATGCCGAAGGAATCCGCGCTCGAGAAATACGAGGTCGAGGGCAGCTCGCTCACGGTCTGCTTGCCGGCATTGATGAGGTCGGCATCCACCTCGTCCTCATAGGGGAACGGGCCCATGCCGAGCATGCCGTTCTCGCTCTGAAGGCTGACATCGACGCCGTCGGGGATGAAGTTCGAGACCAGCGTCGGAATGCCGATGCCGAGATTGACGTAGTAGCCGTCGCGCAGTTCCTTGGCGGCGCGCGCAGCCATCTGTTCACGGGTCCAGGCCATCTTAGTCTCCTGATCTCAAGCTGCCGTGCGCGGGCGGGTGTTACGGAATTCGATGCGCTTCTTGGCCGTACCGACCTCGACGATGCGCTTCACGAAGATGCCGGGCGTGTGGATGTGGTCGGGATTGAGTTCACCGGCCGGAACCAGATGCTCGACCTCGGCCACCGTGATCTTGGCGGCAGTCGCCATCATCGGATTAAAGTTGCGCGCGGTCTTGCGGTAGATGAGGTTGCCGGCGGTGTCGCCCTTCCAGGCGTGCACGATGGCGAGGTCAGCGAACAGGCCGCGCTCCATCAGGTACTTCTCGCCATCGAACTCCTTCACTTCCTTGCCTTCGGCGATCAGCGTGCCGACGCCGGTCTTGGTGTAGAAGGCCGGGATACCGGCGCCGCCGGCGCGGATGCGCTCGGCCAGCGTGCCCTGCGGGTTGAATTCGAGTTCCAGCTCGCCGGCCAGGAATTGCTGGGCGAACAGCTTGTTCTCGCCGACATAGGACGAGATCATCTTCTTGATCTGGCGGGTTTCGAGCAGGCGGCTGAGGCCGATGCCGTCGACGCCGGCATTGTTCGAGACGACCGTCAGGCCCTTGACCCCGGACTCGCGGATCGCGTCCGACAGCTCCTCGGCGATGCCGCAGAGGCCGAAGCCGCCCGACATGATCATCATATTGTCTTTCAGAACGCCTTCGAGAGCCGACTTGGCGTCGGGATAGACCTTGTTCATGCAAATAACCTTCGGGTGAACCTTCGGCTGGCAGGCGTCGCGCCTCATTGGCGGCGATTATTAGGCGAAATCCTCCAAAGCCGTCAATGATACGGGGTTCTCCGTTCCGCCCTCCGGTGATAGAAGCTGCCCACGCCGTGGGCAGACCTGTCCGCGGCCTTGAAAGCGACAAGAAAACCCATCAAGTTGCGGGGGTTGGGCGTGGGCACGCAGGTTTCCCGGTCCGCTCTTCTGGCTCCAGCGACCAACCCGATCAGGACATGCCATTGACCATGGCCCAAGGAATGAAGCGCCTCGGGACGCCGATCGCGGCGCTGCTCGGCCTCGTGCTGATCGCCCTGATCGCGACCTCCTGGCTCATCAACCGCGACGCGCTGCGCAAGGCGGTGGAAACGCAGATCCGCGACGTCACCGGGCTCGAGCTCAGCGTGGCAGGCAGCATCGACATTTCGCTGCTGCCGGCGAGCTACATTTCCTTCCATGACGTCGGTCTGAAGGGCGGCGGCACCAGCGATCCCGCGCTCCATGTCGACGTGCTCACCGCCAACCTTCGGCTGCTGCCGCTGCTGCTGCAGCGGTTCGAGATCGCCGACCTGACCCTGCTGCGGCCGCGCATCCATGTCAGCCTGAAGCAGGATGGCGAAAGCAACTGGACGCCCTTCATCCAGACCATTGCGCGCACCATGAAGCCGGGCGCCGAGAACCAGGTGTCGTTCTCCGAGATCAGGATCCAGGACGGTGTGCTCAATTACGAGGACGCCACCACCCACGCCGCCGAGAAGTTCGAGGACATCGACCTGTCGCTGGCCTGGCCCTCGATCTCGCGGTCCTTCGCCGCCACCGGACAATTCGACTGGCGCGGCGAGCGCGTCGACGGCTCGATCAGCTTCGCCGATTTCGTCGCCGCCCTCTCCGGCGACCGCTCCGGGCTGAAGGCGAGGATCGCCAGCGCCCCGCTCAAGCTTGCCTTCGACGGCAGCGTCGCCAACCGCACCAGCCCGATGATGGAAGGCACGCTCACCATCGACAGCCCGTCCTTGCGCAACGCGCTGCGCTGGACCGGTCAGCCGCAGCCCGGCAGCGGCGGCTTCGGCCGCTTCGCGCTGAAGGCGCGCGCCAATGTCGTCGGCGCCTCGATCGCGCTCACCAACGTCAATGTCGAGCTCGACGGCAACACTGCCGAGGGCGTGATGACCTACGCCAATAACGGCCGGCAGACGCTGCAAGCGACGCTTGCCGCCGACGCGCTCGACTTCACACCTTATATCTCGACCTTCCGCCTGCTCGCCAGCGGCGCCCGCGACTGGAACAGGCAGCTGTTCGATCTCAACGGGCTTTCGACCACCGACCTCGACATGCGCCTGTCGGCAGCCAGGCTGACAGTCGGGTCGTCGAAGCTCGGCCGCACCGCGATCGGCGCCAACTTGCGCAACGGCACGCTGGCGCTCTCGGTCGGCGAAGCTCAGGTCTATGGCGGCATCGCCAAGGGCTCGTTCGGGATCGCGCGCTCCGACACCGTCGCCGACGTCAAGGCGCAATTCCAGTTCACCGATGTCGATCTTCAGGCCTGCGCCTCCGAATTGTTCGGCCTCAACAAGCTGTCCGGCCGCGGCAACATCAACGTCTCGCTGCTGGCCTCCGGCTCCAGCCCGTTCGGCCTCGTGCAGTCGCTCGACGGCACTGCCACCGTGACCGGGCACGACGGTGCGATCTCGGGCTTCAACGCCGAGCAGCTCCTGAAGCGGCTGGAGCGGCGGCCGCTGTCGGGTGGCGGCAATTTCCGCAACGGCTCGACCCCTTATGACACCCTCACCGTCGCGGTGAAGTTCTCCGATGGGATCGCCACTGCCGAGGACATCCGCATCGAGGGGCCGGCTGCGAAGATCACGCTGACGGGCACTGCCTCGGTGCCGACGCGCGAATACGACATGAAGGGCGTGGCGAGCCTCAACACGACGTCCGGCTTTCAATTGCCCTTCATGGTGCAGGGTCCCTGGGACGATCCGCTGATCTTCCCCGACCCCGAAAGCCTGATCCGCCAGTCACCTGCGGCGTCCCCCTTCCTGGACCTCCTGAAGCGGCGCATCACCGGCGAGAAGCACCCTGCGCCGCCAGATTCGCCGACGGCCGAGAACGCCAAGGAAAACGCGAAGTCCAACTGAGGACGGCGATCGTCCGGCGCTGCCGGACCATCGCGAATTGATCCGGCCGAATTGATGCGGCGATTGGATCGATGCGCGGATTAAGCATCTCCGCTGGCCCGACACCCCACGACCTATGTCTGACAAGATGCCGCTAGATCGGCTGACGGCCATGCGCTAGTGTTTTATACGACCGGTTAAAAACACCGGCCGTTTGAGGGAGAAAAACGTGAGATCCAAGGTTATTGGCGCAGTTTCATTGGCGGTCGCTGCGGTTGGGCTTTTTGCGGCCACTGCACCCGCCTTTGCGCAGCAGAAAACGATCACGGTCTGGTGGGGCAAGGGCTTCTATCGGTCCGAAGACGACGCACTGATCGAGACGATCAAGAAGTTCGAAGCCAAGACCGGCATCAAGGTCGAATTGTCGCAGTACGCGATCCAGGACATGATTCCGAAGACGGTCGCCGCGCTCGATGCCGGCACTGTGCCCGATGTCGCCTATTCCGATTCCTACGACGTGCAGGCGCAGGGCAAGTGGGCCTATGAGGGCAAGCTCGAGGACCTCACGGACGTCATGGAGCCGATCAAGGGCCGGTTCGTGCAGAACACGCTGGACGCGTCGATCCTCTATAACGACGTCACCAAGAAGAAGGCCTATTACGGCTTCCCGCTGAAGCAGCAGAGCATGCATGTCGAGATCTGGAACGACATGCTGGAGAAGGCCGGCTTCAAGCTCGCCGACATCCCGACCGACTGGGCGGGCTACTGGACGTTCTGGTGCGACAAGGTGCAGCCGGGTATCCGTAAAGCCACCGGCCAGCGCATCTACGGCGTCGGCCAGCCGATGGGCGTGGAATCCACCGACGCCTTCCAGTCGTTCTACACCTTCATGGACGCCTACCACGTCAAGCTGGTCGACGACGACGGCAAGCTCCTGGTCGACGATCCCAAGGTGCGCGAGAATCTGATCAGCGCGCTGAAGGATTACACCGACACCTATATCAAGGGCTGCACGCCGCCCTCCTCCACAACCTGGAAGGACCCCGACAACAACGTCGCCTTCCACAACAAGACCATCGTGATGACCCACAACTTCACGATCTCGATCGCGGCGAAGTGGTTCGAGGACTCGCAGAACCAGGCTCTCACGCAGGAGCAGCGCGACGCCGGCAAGAAGGCCTATGAGCAGGACATCGTCACGGCGTCCTTCCCGAAGGCGCCCGACGGTTCGACCATCCGCTACCGCTCCGACGTCAAGACCGGGCTGGTGTTCACTGCGGCCAAGAACAAGGCCGAGGCCAAGCAGTTCATCAGCTTCCTGCTCCAGGAAGAGAATGTTCGCCCCTATATCGAGGGCGCGCTCGGCCGCTGGTTCCCGGTGACCAAGGAAAGCCAGGCCAGCCCGTTCTGGCAGGCCGACAAGCATCGCAAGGCGGTCTACGCCCAGTTCACCGGCGGCACCGCCGCGTTCGACTTCACCAAGAACTGGAAGTTCACGATCCTCAACAACGAGAACGTCTGGGCCAAGGCGATGAACCGGGTCGTCAGCGAAAAGGTCCCGGTCGACAAGGCCGTCGACGAGCTGATCGTCCGCATCAAGCAGGTTGCAGGCTAAATCTTCTTTCTTCCTCTCCCCGCTGGCGCGGGGAGAGGCGAAACGCTAATACCGGCCGCCTCGTGCGGCCGGAAGTCCTTTCAAAGAGTCCTGAAGAATGGCGATTACGCTCTCTGGCGATCAGTCGATGCCCGCTCCGCCCTTGTCGTCGCGGCTGACCCCGGCGCAGGTCTGGGGCATCGTGCTGCTCGCGCCCTATCTGCTCGTCTTCCTCGCCTTCGTCGTCTATCCCGTCTGCTACGGGCTGTGGCTGGCGCGGGCCCCGTCGAATTATGTCGCGCTGTTTCACGATCCGATCTTCGCGCGCGCCGCGGTCAACACGCTGATCTTCCTGGTCATCGGCATCAACATCAAGATGCTGATCGCGTTGTTCCTGTCCGGCTTCTTCGCGCAGCAGCGCACCTGGATCAAATGGCTCTCGGTGATCTTCATCCTGCCCTGGGCGGTGCCGTCGATCCCGACCATCCTGTCGGTGCGCTTCATGTTCAATCCCGAATGGGGCGTGGTAAACCACCTCATCTTCTCCCTCACCGGCGATGACGGCCCGAACTGGCTGAACGACCCCGCCGTGGCGCTGAGCATGGCCATCGGCGTGCACATCTGGAAATCACTGCCGTTCTGGACGCTGATCCTGATCACCGGACGCCTTGCGATCGCGCACGATCTGTTCGAGGCCGCCGAGGTCGATGGCGCGAGCTGGTGGCAGAAATTCCGCTACATCACCTGGCCGTCGATGCAGACGCTCTACATCACCTGCACGCTGCTCTCGATGATCTGGACGCTCGGCGATTTCAACAGCGTCTATCTGCTCACCGGCGGTGGCCCGGCTGACCTCACGCACGTGCTGGCGACGCTCGGTATCCGCTATCTCCGGCTCGACCAGCTCTCGCTCGCGATGGCCTCCATCGTCTGCGCGATGCCGTTCGTCCTGCCGCTCGTGTACTTTATGATGAAACGGTTGTCGCGATGAAGCTTCCCGGCGTAAGCGAATTTTCCTGGCGCGACGTCGCGATCGAAGCGCGGCTGCTGCTGATCGGTATTCCCGTCTTCCTGTGGACGATGATTCCGATCTACCACATGTTCCTGTTCGCGATCTCCCCGAAGGAGGACGCGTTCTCGGGCAAGCTGTGGCCGGATCACCCGACGCTGCACAACTTCGAGATCGTGTTCAAGCAGCAGCACTACTTCCTGCGCGACTTCTACATCCAGTTCTGGAACTCGACGGTGATCGCAGTCTCCGTCGGCGTGCTGACGCTGTTCATCGCCACCGCGGCGGCGTTCGCGATCTCGCGATTGAAGGTGCCGGGCGGCCGCACCGTGTTGAACCTCGCGCTCTTCACCTATTTCATCCCCGCGGCGTTCCTCGCCGTGCCGATGTACCGCACCATGGGCAATTACGGCCTGCTCAACAATCACTGGTCGCTGATCCTGGCCATGGTGACGATCGCCAGCCCCTACGCGATCTGGGTGCTCAAGCAGGCCTCCGACAAGCTGCCGGTCGAGCTGGACGAGGCCGCGGTGATGGACGGCGCCACGACGCTCCAGATCTTCCGCCTGGTCTACCTGCCGCTGATGATGCCCTCGCTGGTCGCGATCGGCACCTATGCGGTGCTGCTCGCCTGGAACGAATATCTCTACGCGTTCCTGCTTCTGTCCAATGACCGCGAGATCACCCTCCCCGTCGCGCTCGGCAACTTCCTCGCTGCCGACGATTCGCCCTGGGAGCTGTTGATGACCACCGGCTTCATTTACGCGCTGCCGCCGGCCGCGGTCTATTACGCCTTCCGCCGCTACATGGTGGGCGGGCTCACGGCAGGCGCGGTGAAGTCCTGACAATCGAGAGCCTCGTTCCGATGGAATCGGAACGGGGCTCTCGATTCTTGTTTTGACGCGTTTTCTTTACGCGAACCGGTATCCACTTCGCTCGAAATCGCTCCCGGACGCACCGCGTTGCCGCAAGCAGGGCGTTCGAGCGACGACGTGGACAATTGCGGGTTGTCCACGCCTGCTCTAACCTCGCAGCCCTGTCACGGGGCACGTCACCATGCGCGGCAACGACGCGATCCATCTCGGCCTGATGCTGCTGGCGTTCGCGGCGTCCTATCTGGTGCCGTTCGAACTGCTGCTGCTGGCCTATGTCGTGCTCGGCCCGGCGCACTACTTCACCGAGATCTCGTGGCTGCACGATCGCAGCTATTATCTGCCCCACCGCGGGATCGCGGCGGTCCTCGCGATCATCGCCGTGATCGCGGCGCTGATCGACAACGCCTCGTGGTTCGGCCTTGCGATGTGGGGCGCGCTGGTCGTCTGCGCCATGCTGGCAGCCACCACCTCCGCGATCGAGAGCATGCTGCTGTTCATGGTGGCGATCGCCCTGTCCGCGATCATGTATTCGAGCGGATCGTCGCTTGCGGTCATCGGCATCCTGATTCCGACCCTGATCCACGTCTCGCTGTTCACGCTGATCTTCATGGTGCTCGGCGCGCACCGGTCGGGCAGCCGCGTGCAGGCTGCCCTGGTGGTCGTCTATCTGCTTGCGGTCGCCACGATCCTGTTGCTGCCGCCAACGGCCGAAATCCGGATCTCGAGCTTTGCCCGGGTCGGGCAGGACTATTTCGGCAATGTCGGTCCGGCGCTGGGCCGGCTGTTCGGAGTCCCCGGCCTCGTCCTCGACACCCGGCTGACGAGCCTGCTCGCTTTCGTCTACACCTACCACTACCTCAACTGGTTCATCAAAGCCGACGTCATCCGCTGGACTGAGGTGCCCAAGGCGCGGCTGGCGGCGATGGCAGCCGCAAGCGCCGCCTCCACCGCGCTGTACTTCTACGACTACGCGTTCGGCTTCACCTTCCTGCTGGCGCTGAGCCTGATCCACATCCTGCTCGAGTTTCCGCTCGACAGCCTTGCGCTGCGGCAGCTCGGTGCCGCGATGCAGGGCGCGGTGCGCGCGCGATACGCGGGGCCCATCGCGGCCTCCGCGACGCGGTCGCGTTCTACGGGCACCAAGGCCGCGAAACGCGCAACCCGGTCACGCTGATCATCTCTCCGCGCTCTTGCGTCGATACGCGACCAGCAGGGCGATCGTCGAGCCGATGAAGTAGCCGGCGGTCGCGCCCGAGATGGCACGGCCGCCGACGATCGCCAGCGCGCGGTCGCCCGCATCGATCGCCGAGATCACGCCGACCGCATATTGCGAGGCGAAGACAATCAGGTTGCGGACCAGACCAAATGGACTGCCCGGACGGATGATCTGCCCGGTCGGGTGATCGACGTCGAACGGGCGCGGCGTCAGCACGCCAAGCGGCAGCAGCGCGAGCGCGGCCGCGATCCATGCGACCAGCGGCCAAACGCTGTCTTGGTGGCCGAAGCCGAGCCGCGAAATCCCCCAGACGATGAACACGACCGGCACGATCAGCGCGCGCCAGATCGGCGTCGTGCGCGGCTGCATCGCCTGAACGCCCTGCCACACCAGATAGGCGAGCAGCATCCAGACCCAGACCGGCGTGTGGATCAGGATCTGGTAGGCGAAAGTCATGATTGCTCCTCGCCTACAGCGGCGCCGCGCTCTCGCCCTGCGAGCTCGAGAGTTTCGAGGCAAGCGAGGCGATGACGATGACCACCGCGATCAGGGCGATCACCAGCGTGCAGATCGCGTTGATCTCGGGCTTCACGCCAAGCCGCACCTCCGAATAGATCCGGATCGGCAGCGTCGCCGAGCCGGGGCCGGTGGTGAAACTCGCGATCACGAGATCGTCGAGCGACAGCGTGAAGGCCAGCATCCAGCCCGCCACGATCGCGGGCGCGATCAGCGGCAGCGTCACGGCGACGAAGCCGCGAACCGGGTTGCAGCCGAGATCCATCGCCGCCTCCTCCAGCGAACGGTCGAGCGAGCCGAGGCGGGACTGCACGACCACCGCGACGAAGCACATCGTCAGCGTGGTGTGGGCGATCGTCACCGTCCAGAAGCCGCGCTCGGCGTTGAGCGCGACGAACAGCAGCAGTAGCGACAATCCGGTGATCACCTCCGGCATCACCAGCGGCGCGTAGAGCATGCCCGAGAACAGCGTGCGACCGCGAAACCGCTCGCCGCGCGACAGCGCAACGGCTGCGAGCGTGCCGAGCAGCGTGGCGATGGTCGCTGAGGAGACCGCGACCCGCAGGCTCATCCAGGCCGCCTCGATCATGGCGCGGTCGTTGAAGAACTCGTGGTACCAGCGCAGCGACCAGCCGCCCCACACCGTCACCAGCCGCGAGGCATTGAAGGAGTAGATGACGAGGATGAGGATCGGCAGATAGAGGAATGCCAGGCCCAATGCGAGCGAGGCGATGTTGAAGCGGGACAGGCGGGAGACCTTGCGCATCGCTTCAGCGCCCCTGTTCCAGCTGCCGCTTCTGCAGCCGCTCGTACAGCAGCAGCGGCACCAGCAGCACCACCAGCAGCACGATCGCCGCAGCGGAGGCCACCGGCCAGTCCTTGTTGGTGAAGAATTCGAGCCAGAGGGTCTGGCCGATCATCAGCGAATTGGAGCCGGCCAGAAGGTCCGGGATCACGAACTCGCCCACGATGGGGATGAAGCACAGCAGCACGCCCGCGCCGACGCCGGGCAGCGACAGCGGAAAGGTGACGAGCCAGAACACCTGCCAGGGCGGCGCGCCGAGATCAGAGGCCGCCTCCTCCAGCACCGGCTCCATTTTCGCGAGCGTGGCGTAGAGCGGCAGGATCATGAACGGCAGATAGGAATAGACGATGCCGATATACATCGCGGTGTCGGTCGAGAGCCACACCACCGGCTGGCTGACCAGATGCAGCGCGAGCAGGATCTGGTTCAGCAGGCCGTCATGCTGGAGGATGTTGATCCAGGCGTAAATGCGGATCAGGAACGAGGTCCAGAACGGCACTATCACCAGCACCATCGCCACCGCCTGCCAGCGCTTCGGCAACCGCGCCATGCCATGGGCGATGGGATAGCCGATCACGAGCAATAGCGCAGTCGCGGTGACGGCGACGGTGAGGCTGCGCACATAGGCGAACACGTAGATGTCGTCTGAGGCGAGCAGCTTGAAATTGTCGATCGACAGCGCGGCGAACGCTGCCTTGAGCGCCTCCCATCCCGCCATCAGGTCGAACACCGGCTCGTAGGGCGGCTGCGCGATCGCCGTCTGCGACAGGCTGATCTTGAGCACGAAGCCGAACGGCACCAGGAAGAACAGCACCATCCAGACATAGGGCGCGATCGCGGCAAAGCGCGCCGGCCTTGCGAAGATGCGGCGCGAGCTCATGATTGCAGCACCACACAGTCGTCGGGCGTGAACCAGGCGACGACACGCTGGTTCAGGCTGTAGGCGTCGACGTCGAGGCGCGCGCTGTTGGGGACCGACGCCTGCACGATTCCGCCTGCATCGAGCTTCACCTTGTAGGTGGTGGTGCCGCCGAGATAACAGATGTCGGCGACCACGCCGTCCAGGCTGTTGATCGCCGTCTCACGACCGGCCTCGCTCACCGGGCCACGGCGCGACAGCTTGACCTTCTCGGGGCGGATCGCGACCGACAGTTTTCCCGCGCCGACGCCTTCGCGCGGCTCGGCCACCACCAGCGCACCCGCATCGCGCGTGCCGATGATCAGACGATGGCCGTCGCGCAATTTGGACTCGCCGTCGAACAGATTGATGTCGCCGACGAACTCCGCGATCCATCGCGAGCGCGGCGCCTCGTAAAGCTCGCGGGGRCTCGCGACCTGGGCGAGCTTCCCGGCCCTCATCACGCCGATCCGGCTCGCCATCGTCATCGCCTCTTCCTGGTCGTGAGTGACGATGATGAAGGTCATGCCGAGCCGGCGCTGCAGCTCCATCAGCTCGCCCTGCGTGCTCTCGCGCAGCTTCTTGTCAAGCGCCGCGAGCGGCTCGTCGAGCAGCAGAAGCTGCGGCCGGCGCGCCAATGCACGCGCCAGCGCCACGCGCTGACGCTGACCGCCGGAGAGCTGGTCGGGCCTGCGCTTCTCCAGCCCCTCGAGCTTCACCAGCGCAATCATTTCCGCCACGCGCGTGGCGATGTCGGCACGCGCCATGCCGGCCCGCTTCAGGCCGAAGGCGATGTTGTCGCGCACGGAGAGATGCGGAAACAGCGCGTAGTTCTGGAACATCATGTTGATCGGCCGCTCATGCGGCAGCGCCTGCGCGATGTCCCGGCCGCCGAGCAGGATGCGCCCCTCGTCCGGCGCCTCGAACCCGGCGAGCATGCGCAGCAGCGTGGTCTTGCCGCAGCCGCTGGGTCCGAGCAGCGCGAAGAACTCGCCGGCCTTGATGTCGAGCGACACGCCGTCCACGGCCCGGAACGTCCCGAACGTCTTGGTGACGCCCTCAATGCGCAGCAGCGGCTGCCCCGCCGCGGGAAGCGCATCCGCGCCGGCGTCTATCTTGGGCAATTCGTCCGTCATGGTCCCTGCCAACCCCGATTCCRCCGCACGCTAGCGGCCGATCGTCCCCAGCTCAACCGGTTCGGGGCGCGTCGTTCACATCACATTCGCCGTGAACACGGCCAGCGCGTCGCGGTCCGCGGCCGGCATCGTCAGGCCGAGCTTGGAACGCCGCCACAGAATATCCTCGGGAAAACGCGCCCATTCGCGGGTCATCAGATAGCGCACTTCGGCGCCGGTCAGCTCGGGGCCGAAGGCGGGGCCGATCTCGTCGCGGGTCTTCGCTTCGCCCAGCACGGCCGGCAAGCGCGAGCCATAGGCCGCGACCAGACGCTGGGCCTGCGGCTCCGACAGAAAGCGCCAGCGGTCGCGGGCGAGGTCCACTTCAGTGTCGAAACGATCCCAGGCAAAGTCTCCGCCGGGCAACGCGGCGCGAGCCGTCCAGGGCGGCGACATCGGATAGAACGGCGTCAGCCTCGTCACCGCCCGCTCGGCGCGCAGGCGCGAGGTGGTGACGTCGCCGCCGAACATCGTGATCAGCGGCGCCTTGCGCCGGCGCGCGTGGAACAGCGTCGTCCCGTCGCGCCGCCGCACGGACGCCAGCGTCAGGTTGACACCGGAGACCGCGCGCACCACGTCGGTGGGCGCGACGCGCTCGCGGAAATAGCGGCTGGCGGCCTCGCAGAGATAGCTGACGTCAGCCCCAGGCATCGCCACGATCGCGGGATCACCGGTGAAATCACGAGTGACCGTGCCGATCAGCGTGAAATCGCGCTCGAAGGGGCTCGCGAAGATCAGCCGCCCATCCCTGTTCTGGAAGACGTAGACGTTATCGGACTCGAACAGCCGCGGCACGATGATCTGGCTCATCTGCATGGCCGCCATGGCAGGCTGCGGCTGGCGCAGCACGGTCTCTGCGACGATCGACGTCCAGCCGCCGGTGGCATTGGCCAGCGCCCGGGTCGTGACCACGCGGCGATGGCCACGATCGACCACCGCGAGGCGCCATGTGTCGGTTCGATCGGCGCGGACACAGCGCGCCCCGGTCCGGATCGCAGCGCCGCGTTCGGCGGCGTCCAGCGCCGTCAGCACCACCAGGCGGGAATYATCGACGACGCAGTCCGAATATTCGAAAGCCGTTCCGAACGGGCGCTTCAGCGCGTTGCCGACCGGATGATGCGTGATGTCGAGGGTCGTCGCGGCAGGCAGGCCGCTCCGACCGGTGAGGCCGTCATAGAGGTATAAGCCGGCGCGCAGCAGCCAGGGTGGACGCTCCTCGGAATGGGCCGGGATCACGAAGCGCATCGGCCGGACCAGATGCGGCGCGATGGCAAGCCACGTCCGGCGCTCGGCCAACGCCCGGCGCACCCGCCGAAAACCGCGGCGTTCCAGCACCGACAGATCGCCATGGATCAGCCGTGGCGTCGCGGATGACGCCGCGCCGCCGAGATCGCCCTGCTCCAGCAGAATGACCCGCAGGCCGCGGCCGGCCGCATCGCGGGCGAGGCTGACACCGTTCAGGCCACCGCCGATGATCGCAAGGTCGTAATCCGCCATGAAGCCGTCGAATGGGAGCTAGCGCCCGCCATCACTAGAGCCATTTCCATTCCGATGAAATCGGAACGAGGCTTTGGATTCTTGTTTTGACGCGTTTTCTTTGCGCGAACCGGTATCCGCTTGGCTCGATAACGCTCTAGCCGGTCTTCAGCGCAAGCTCCATGGTCTCGGCGCGGCCGACGAGGCCGGCATATTTGCCGATCGGCAGCGGCTTGCCGAGCAGGTAGCCCTGCACGCCGTCGCAGCCCTCCTTGGCAAGAAAGACGAGCTGATCGAGGGTCTCGACGCCCTCGGCGATGATCGACATTTCGAGGCCGTGGCCGAGATCGATCACGGCGCGGACGATAGCCGCCGATTGCGGGTTGCGGCCGAGATTCATGATGAAGGCGCGGTCGATCTTGATCTTGTCGAACGGGAACGCCTGGAGATAGCTCAGCGAAGAGTAACCGCTGCCGAAATCATCCATGGAGATGCGCACGCCGAGTGCCTTCAGCCGGCGCAGCAGGGCGAGGCCGCGGTCGAAATCCTCGATCAGCACCCCCTCGGTGATTTCCAGCTCGAGCCGGCCGGGTGCCAGGCCCGTCTCGATCAGGATTGAATGGACCAGCCCGACCACGTCGCCGTGCATGAACTGCGCCGGCGACAAATTGACCGCGACCTGGAGCGGCTTCGGCCAGGACGCCGCCTCGCGGCAGGCCTCGCGCAGGATCCACTCGCCCATCTCGACGATCAGGCCGCTCTCCTCCGCGATCGGGATGAACTCGGCCGGCGAGACCTGGCCGCGCACCGGATGCTGCCAGCGCGCCAGCGCTTCGAAGCCGATAATCTCGCTCTCGGCGACGCTGTGGCGCGCGATGCCCTGCGGCTGGAACGCGAGCGACAATTCGCCGTTCTTGATCGCTTTCGACAGGTCCTGGTGCAGCACGCGGCGGTCGCGGATCTGCTGGTCCATCTCCGGCTGGTAAAGGCCGATCGTGCCGCGCGACTTCTGCTTGGCGCGGAACAGCGCCGCGCCGGCATTGGCCAGCAGCGATGCGCCGTCGGCACCATTATGCGGGAAGATCGACATGCCGGTGGTGACGCCGGCGCGGACCGCCCGGCCGTCGATCTGAAATTCCTGGGCAACGGCCTCGCCGAGCTGCTGCGCCAGCGCAAGGCCCGCCTCCGGCTGCTTGCCGTCGATGATGAGGCCGAACTCGTCGCCGGACAGGCGCGCCACCACGCCGCCGCGCGCGGAATCCTGAAGCCGCTGGGCCACCTCGATCAAGAGCTTGTCGCCGAGCGCATGACCGAAGACGTCGTTGACCTCCTTGAGGCCGTCGAGGTCGAGGCAGAGCACGGCGAACTCCTCGCTGGTGCCTTCGCAGGCCTCGATCATCTGGGTCAGCGCCTGAAGGAAGGCGGCGCGGTTCGGCAAATCGGTCAGGCCGTCGTGATAGGCCATGTGCGCCATGCGCGACTCGGTCTGCCGGCGGTCGGTGACGTCTTCGTGGGTCTTGATCAGATATTGCGGCTCGCCGGCATCGCTGAGCACGGTCGCCCGCCGGGTCAGGAACAGCCGCAGGCCGTCCTTGGTGGAGATCGGGTGCTCCTCGGTAATCATCCCGCGCTTCTTGATCGCGGCCTCGTCGCGCGCGATGATCAGCTTGGCTTCCTTGGGATTGAAGATGTCGGAGGCGGTCAGGCCCGTGGCCTCTTCGCGCCGGCGGTTGAGGATCGTCTCCGCGCTGCGATTGGCGAGCAGGTAGCGGCCGTCCTTGACCTGCTCCACGATCAGCGCCACCGGAATGTTGTCGACCACAAGCTCCAGGAACTTCTTCGTGCTCTCCAGCTCCTGCGACAGCGAGCGACGGTCGGTGATATCCTCGAACACGAGCATCAGGAATTCGGGCTTGTTGCTCTCGTCGCGGACCACGATCCGGATCGAGGCAACCATGCGCCGTTCACCGGCGCGGTCGACCTCGAATTCATTGCGGAACTGGCCGTCCGGCGAATTCAGTGCCGCCTTGTCGGCCGCCTCGATGCTGGCCGTCGAGATGGGCGCGAACAGCTCCCGCGCATTCTTGCCGACGGCGTGGTCGCGCGAGAACCCCCAGAACCGTTCATAGGCGCTGTTGGCGAAGATGTAGCGACCGTCCTCGATGTTCTTCGCGGCGACGCAGGCCGGCACGTGGTCCAGCACGGTTTCCAGGAATTGCTTGGTGGAGGCGAGCTGCCGTGACAGCTTGCGCTGATCGCTGACGTCCAGATGCGTCGCGACCGAGCCGCCGTTCGGCAACACGAAATATTTCACCAGGATGGCGCGGCCATCAGGCAGTTCGGTGATCAGGCCGTTGGGGCTCGCCGCCTTCTCGTAGAACTCATCGTCGGAGACACCGCCGAGGACGTCGCGCTTGCGCCTGAGTTCGAGGATGTCGTAGCCGGTCATCCCGGTCCACAGATCCGAGCGCGCCAGGCCGTAGATCTCGAGATAGCGGTCGTTGCAGAACATGATGCGTCGTTGCGCATCCGTCATCACCACGCCCTGGTTGAGATTGTTCATGGCGGAGGAGACGAAGGCGTTGCGCCGCAGCTGCAAGCGCTTGGTGCGGCGCAGCGAGGAATGGATCCACAGCGCGATGGCGGCCAGGAACGCACAGACGACGATGCCGCCGATCAGCGCTTCCCAGACCAAATTGGGATCGAGCTTGCCTGGCGGCGCGAAGCTGTCCGAGAGCGCAAAGGCGCGCGCAGGCGCGACCGCGCTGCCCAGGCACACGACGGCCTGCACAGCAATCGGAAGCGTGCTGCCCACGTGCCAGTTCTTCTCAGCCATCAGCCACCCGCGCTTTCAACGTCGGATTGTCTGGCTTCACGGGTTTGGATCGGGTAAACGCCTGTACGCGCAACAGAAAAATGTGACGCCAAATACGGCAATTGCCCTGACATGATAAATGCTTCCTTAATGGAAAACGGCCCGGTGCCGTGGTTCTCAGGCCTGATGCCACCGTTGCTTTCAATGGATACACTGCACAACCATGGATAGGGTCGACTGCGTCGTCATCGGAGCCGGCGTGGTCGGGCTCGCGGTGGCTCGAAAGCTTGCCCAGGCCGGGCGCGAGGTGATCGTGCTCGAGGAAGCCGAGGCCATCGGCACCATCACCTCCTCGCGCAACAGCGAGGTGATCCATGCCGGGATCTATTACCGCGCCGGCAGCTGGATGGCGCGCATGTGCGTCAGCGGCAAGCATGAGCTGTACCGCTACTGCGGCGAGCGCGGCATCCCGCACAAGAACTGCGGCAAGCTGATCGTCGCGACCAGCGCCAAGGAGACCGAGAAGCTGCAATCGATCAAGGCGCATGCCGAGGCCAATGGCGTGCTCGACATGCAGCTGCTCACGGGCGAAGCCGCACGCGCGCTGGAGCCGGCGCTCGCCTGCGATGCCGCGCTGCTCTCGCCATCGACCGGCATCATCGACAGCCACGCCTACATGCTCTCGCTGCGCGGCGAGGCCGAGGCGGCCGGCGCGGCCTTTGCGTTTCACACCCCGCTGATCCGCGCCAAGGCAGCCGGCGATGTGATCGAGATCGAGGCCGGCGGCGAAGCGCCGATGACGCTGCAATGCGGCCTGCTCGTCAACGCCGCCGGGCTCTCGGCGACAACGGTCGCACGCCACATCGACGGCATGCCGATCGACCGGATTCCGCCGGCCTATCTCGCCAAGGGAAACTATTTCAGCTGCAACGCCAGGGCACCGTTCTCGCACCTGATCTATCCGGTGCCCGAGCCAGGCGGGCTCGGCGTGCATCTGACGCTGGACATGGCCGGGCAGGCACGCTTCGGCCCCGACGTCGAGTGGATCGAGACGATCAATTACGAGGTCGATCCATCACGCGCCGAGCGCTTCTATCCGGCGATCCGGAGATACTGGCCGACGCTGCCCGACGGCGCGCTGATGCCGAGCTATTCAGGCATTCGCCCGAAGATCGTGCCGCCGGCGGTGGCCACGCAGGATTTTCTGATGCAGGGCCCGCGCGATCACGGCGTCGAAGGCCTGATCAACCTGTTCGGCATCGAATCGCCGGGACTGACGTCATCGCTCGCGATCGCGGATCACGTCGCCGAGCTCGCAGGCATCTAGGGGATTTTCCATCGGAGCGGAAAGGCTCCAAGCGCCGCGCAAATAACTTTGCACGCTGCGCACCTTCATGCAGGGATGAGCGCAATAGCTCTCACCCCTGCATGAAAGGGTAAGTTCAACTCTACACTGTTACAGGGGTTACTAGTGGAGCGTGTCGCCGGTGTGCTTCAAACGCTCGATCTGGTCCTTGACCATCAACTTCCGTCGCTTCAACTCAACAATTTGCAGGTCGTCTGTTGAAAGGTGCACGAGAGCTTCGTGCAATTCGTTTTCAAGCGTTTTGTGCTTCCGTTCCAATTCAACCAGATGTGCCTGAATTGTCATTCGAAACCTCCTCGGTAGGGGGAAACCTTGGATTCGATCCGGACAAACAAGTGTACATCACCGATTCGTTCTGTCGATATGTATCCGTCGTCGCAGCGTCATTTTTGAAAATTCATATGTAACGAATCGTGAGTAAGGAACCACGCTGGAAAAATCCATGATATCAATGTGCTTGCGCAACGCCGCAACGAATCGTCGAAATATCTTGCGAGAGTTCGGTGAGCGGCGGCCCGAGATCGCTTGCGATCACGGCGCGCAAGGACGATAATTTCCACAGGGCATCCACAGCCTTGAATCTCACGCCCATCGGGTTTTCGGCCACCGCGAACATGACCAATGAAGACGAGCGTGAGCTCGAAGCCGAGCTCACCCGGTTGCAGCAAGAACACCGAGATCTCGACGCCGCGATCGATGCGATGCATCAATCGCCTGCCCCCGACCTGTTGCGGTTACAACGGTTGAAGAAGCGCAAGCTGTTGTTGCGCGACCGTATCGCGTTCATCGAAGACCAGATCACGCCGGACATCATCGCCTGAACCGCGAGGCCCTTTTCGTGGCAGCTCGCCGCATCCGAATCCGCTTGACTCGAAAAGAACAAAATAGGAACATTTGGGCATCCCACCGCCCCAAGAAACGCCCAGGAAACCTCCGAGGACAACGCAGATGTCGGCAACCGCCCTTCTCGACAACAGCCATTATGAACAGGCCTGCGACCAGGCGATCGCGATGTGCGACGGCAATCTGCGCAGCACCATCAAGGCGCTGATCATGGCCAACGAATATCTGGAAGCAGAGCTGGAAGAATTACAGGCGGCGATTTCAGCCGGCTGCATTCCCGAGACCGCACGCAGCAAGGTGCGGAGCAACAGCAGCGCCGCCTGAGTTCAACATCGGAGCAACGCCATGTCGGATGTGACCTACTACGTTGCAATGCCCTTCCTGATCGATGCCGACGGATCGCCTGTCGCGGGCGCCGCGGAGGAATGCCAGAGCTCGGCGGCCGCGTTGCGGCGCGCCGAGATCCTGGCGCACGGTGCCGGCCATATCGGCGCGGTTGCGTTCAGCCGCAGCGGCGATCCCATGACCGGCGAATTCGGCGACGCCACGCTGCTGCGCAAATTCGGCAACGTGCCGGAAGATCTGGCCACGCTGTAAGGGTTGTTGCTTGAGCATGATCTCCGCGCAACGCGGTCCGCGCTTGTCGCGAAGATCGTGCCCTAGTTGCTGACCAGCCTGATCAGCGGCTCGTGCCGCCGGTGCGCCTTGCGCACATACATGGCGGCATCAGCCTCCTCCAGCGCGCGGCCTGCATCGGACTGTGCCCCCAGCAGCGCGACACCTGCGGAGGCGCCCGCGGTCACGCGCTGACCGCGAAAGGCAAACGACAATTCGTCGATCGCCTGCTCGAAAGTCGCGGCCTTCGCCTTGGCGTCGGTCTCGCTGAGATTCCAGAGCAGCAGCGCGAACTCGTCGCCGCCAAGCCGGCCGACCACGTCCGAGGCGCGGACCTGCCGCGTCAGGGTGGCCGCAATCGCCTTGAGCACCTCGTCTCCGGCGGCGTGGCCGAAGGAATCATTGATCGGCTTCAGGCGATCGACGTCGAGGACGATCAGCGCGCCGCTGGCGCGGTAGCGCTTCATGTAGGCGATGGCGCGCGCGAGCTCGCGCTCGAAGCCGCGCCGGTTCGGAATCTCGAGCAGGAAATCGGTGTCGGCCGCAGCTTCCAGTTCCGCGACCCGCCGCGCCGCCTCCTTGAGCTTGCTCCGCAAGCCGCGGATGGTCGCCCTGGTGTCGGCGGCGGCCGGCGCTCCGCGCCGCGCCGGCTTGGCCGAGCGCTTCGCCAGCCGCCTGGGGGCGGCTTTGGAGCGGCTGGCGCTGGCTTTCCGGCCCTTTTTGGCCTTCGCAGCGCTTGCCCTTTTTGATTTCTTCATGGGCATCCTGCTCAATGAAGGCTTGCGGGGATTCACCAAGACAGGATAGTGCATTCCCTTCTCCTTGCCACCGCCTTGCGAGYCACCGGCCGGAACCGTTAATCTGGCCTATCTTTCTGTTTTCCGAGCACAATTGACGTCATGACCGCGCCGATCGCCATCATCATGGGAAGCCAGTCGGACTGGGAGACGATGCGGCATGCCGCCGACACGCTCGCAGCGCTCGGCGTTGCCGCCGATACCCGCATCGTTTCGGCACACCGCACCCCCGACCGGCTGTTTGCATTCGCCAAGGGTGCCAAGGCGGCAGGCTACAAGGTCATCATCGCCGGCGCGGGTGGCGCTGCGCATCTGCCCGGCATGGCGGCGGCGCTGACGGAACTGCCCGTGTTCGGCGTTCCCGTCGAATCCAGGACGCTCAAGGGCATCGATTCGCTCTATTCGATCGTGCAGATGCCCGCGGGCATCCCGGTCGGCACCCTCGCCATCGGCAAGGCCGGCGCGATCAACGCGGCGCTGCTTGCAGCTTCAGTGCTCGCATTGTCCGACCCGGCCCTGTCCGACCGCCTCGCCGCCTGGCGCAAGGCACAGACCGAGGCGGTTGCGGAGCGCCCGGAGGACAAGGCGTGACTGACGCAAAGCAGGTGAAGCTGAAGCCCGGCGACACCATCGGAATCCTCGGCGGCGGACAATTGGGGCGGATGCTCGCCATGGCTGCGGCGCGGCTCGGCCTGCGTTGCCAGGTATTCTCGCCCGATCCGGACTCGCCCGCCTTCGACGTCGTGCTGAACGCGACCTGCGCCGAATATGCCGACGTCGAAGCGCTCGAGCTGTTCGCCAACGACGTCGACGTCATCACCTACGAATTCGAGAACGTGCCGTCTGCCGCCGCGATGGTGCTGGACGCGCGCCGCCCGGTGCTTCCCAACCGCAAGATCCTCGAGACCACCCAGGACCGGCTCGCCGAGAAGGATTTCGTGACGCGGCTCGGCATCGGCACCGCAGCCTATGCCGACGTCACCTCGGTCTCCTCGCTGCGCGAGGCGATCGCCCGGATCGGCCTTCCGGCCGTGCTGAAGACCCGCCGCTTCGGCTATGACGGCAAGGGCCAGGCCATCATCCGCGAGGGCGACGACATCGCCAAGGTGTGGACCAGCCTCGCCACCAAATCGGCGATCCTGGAAGCCTTCATCCCGTACGAGCGCGAGATCTCCGTGATTGCGGCGCGCTCGGCGACCGGCCAGGTCGAGTGCTTCGACGTCACCGAGAACGAGCACCGCGACCACATTCTGAAGATATCCCGCGCGCCCGCACAGATTCCGGATGCGCTCGCGGAAGAAGCGCGCAGCATCGCCGGCAAGATCGCCGGCGCGCTCGATTATGTCGGCGTGCTTGCGGTCGAGATGTTCGTGCTCGCCAACGGAACCGGGCCGAAGGTGCTGGTCAACGAGATCGCCCCGCGCGTGCACAATTCCGGACACTGGACGCTCGACGGCGCCTCGGTCTCGCAGTTCGAGCAGCACATCCGCGCCATTGCCGGCTGGCCGCTCGGCAAGGCCGTGCGCCACGGCGAAATCGTCACCATGACCAATCTGATCGGCGACGAGATCAACGATTACGAGAAGTGGCTGAGCGTGCCGGGCGCGACCGTGCACATCTACGGCAAGGGCGCACCGCGCCCCGGCCGCAAGATGGGCCACGTCACCGAAGTCAGGCCGACGAAGGGCAAGTAGCGGGACCGCGGCGCATGCCGCAATCCCGCCTCTCGATCAGGCCGTCTTCACGCCCGCGACGACGCCAGAGGGCTCCTCGCTGAGCCAGCGATAGAGCACCCCGCCCAGCGCGCCGCCGATCAGCGGCGCGACCCAGAACAGCCAGAGCTGCGCCAGTGCCCAGCCGCCGACGAACAGTGCGGGCCCCGTGCTGCGCGCCGGGTTCACCGACGTATTGGTGACGGGGATGCTGACGAGATGGATCATCACCAGCGCGAGCCCGATCGCGAGCGGGGCGAAGCCTGCGGGCGCGCGGCCATGGGTGGCGCCCATGATGACGAACAGGAACATCATGGTCATCACCACCTCGGTGACGAAGCAGGCGATCAGGCTGTACTGGCCGGGCGAATGCGCGTCGTATCCGTTCGACGCAAAACCCTTGCTGACGTCGAATCCGGGAGCACCGCTGGCGATTATGTAAAGCAGCTGGGCGGCAACGATCGCGCCGCAGACCTGTGCGATCACGTAAGGCAGGATCTGTCCCGCCGGGAAGCGTCCTCCGGCGGCAAGCCCGACGGTGACGGCCGGGTTGAGGTGGCAGCCCGAGATGTGCCCGATCGCATAGGCCATGGTGACGACGCTTAAGCCGAACGCAAGGGACACGCCGACCAGGCCGATTCCGACCTGCGGAAAGCCGGCGGCGATCACCGCGCTGCCGCAGCCTGCGAATGTGAGCCAGAATGTGCCGATCGCCTCGGCAGCGTATTTCTTCATATCCATGTGACGTCTCCCCTAATTCCAGGAATTTCCGGAGCAAAGCTCCGGGAACTGCCCCACCCTTGGCGCCGAATCACCCAAATCGGGGCCGCACGGAGGTATTTTCGCCTTATTTAATGGCTGAACTTGGCCCGAAAACCTGCTTGGCAGGTGGACATCGCGGGTTTTGTCTGATACATCCGCGCCCTCAAGGTTAAGGGCTTGTGCGTTTCGCCATCCCCTTTGACTTACCAGAATTCAAATCCGATCCACTGAAGAGGATGCCGCGTGCAGGTTCTCGTTCGCGATAACAATGTCGATCAAGCCCTCAAGGCGCTGAAGAAGAAGATGCAGCGCGAGGGAATTTTCCGCGAGATGAAGCTCCGCGGTCATTACGAGAAGCCCTCCGAGAAGAAGGCCCGTGAAAAGGCCGAGGCCGTGCGCCGCGCGCGCAAGCTGGCTCGCAAGAAGCTGCAGCGCGAAGGCCTGCTGCCGATGAAGCCGAAGCCGGTGTTCGGCGCCGGTCCCGGCGGTGATCGTGGCGGCCGCAGCGGCCCGGGTGCAGGTGCAGGTCCGCGCGGACCGCGCTGATTCCGCCTGACTTGCAAGACTTCAGTTTTCGATGACGCGGGCCCTTGGCCCGCGTTATTGTTTTGTGAGCGGTGCCTTCTCTGGGACGGGGGCACTACCGATGCGGCACCAGCGCGAGCGAACCGTAGATGGCCTCCCCTTTCCCCGAACGCCGCTTGGCGCGGCTACGCCAGATCTGGCGACAGCCGTTCGCGCTCGGCTTGATGGGGATCGTGCTGTGCGGCTGCTCCTTCGACCTCGGCTCCATGATGCCCGAGAAGGAGAAGCCGCAGGAGGCGCCCAAGGCGGCTGCGACGGCCGCCGACAGCGCGGTCGTCGCCGGCAATGTCAGCGAGGCCCAGGCTCACACCGCAAAAGGCCAGACCCTGGCAAAGGCGGGGGAGACGGCTGGCGCGCTGGACGAGTTCAACCGGGCCGTCGCACTCGATCCCTACAACGCACAGGCACTTTATGGTCGCGCCCTGATCTATCAGGGCAACAACGAGCATAATTTCGCCATCGCCGATTTCAGCGCCGCCAACGGGCTCAATCCGCAAAAGGTCGAGCCGTTGCTCGGCCGCGCCATCAGCTATCTCGCCATCGGCAAGGTCAAGGAAGCGGCGGCCGATCTCGATGAGGCCTCCGAGGTCGATCCGCACAACGCGCAGGTGTGGACCGCGCGGGGACAGGCCTATGAGCGGCTGGGTGACAAGGCCAAGGCGGCCACGTCCTACAACAAGGCGGTCGTGCTACGTCCACGCGACGATACCGCCCGCAGCGGCCTCGCCCGCGTCGGCGGCTGACAGCGCGGCTAGAGCTTCTTGTTTTGACGCGTTTTCTTCACGCGAAGCGGTGTCCACGTCGCTCGAAAACGCTCTCGGCCACCGCCTTAATCGGGGGTGGCGCTCTTCGGCAGGACGGAGTGGAACATCGACTTCATGCCCGACAGCATCTCGTCGGCGACATTGGTCTTCTTAGGCCGCGGCATGGTCGCGCCGGCATCGGCACGGAGGTCGAGTGGCGGGGCGATCACCGGCACCGGAATGTCGGCCGGCGGCGTCATCCGGTTCGGATCGTCGTTGCCGATCGAGGCGGTGTAGGGCGGATTGACCGGCGACGCGCTGCCATTGCCATAGGCTTCGGACGAAGGCGTCGACACCGTGATCGGCGGCGGCAGCGGACGGAGCGCGGACGGCTCCGCAGGAATGACACGCGGGGCTTCCGGGGTACGGGAGGCTTCCCGAACCGCAGGCTCCGGCGACCTCTCGGCCGACTTGGTTTCAGCCGGCCGGGTTTCCGAAGGCTTGGTTTCGGAAGATCTGGCCTCGGCGGCCTTGCCCTCAGGCGACTTGCGCAGGCGCTCGATCGCGGCGCGCGCGAGATCGTTGGCGTCGGGCGTCGCAGCCGGGGACGCCGGTGCCGAATTGGCCTCGACCACCGGGGTGGTGGCGGGAGCCGTGACAGCCGGAGCGGACTTGGCGGCCGCCTTCTCACGCGCCGGGTTGCGGCCGCGCGGGCCGGCCTCGGCGGGAGCAACGTCCGCGGCCTTGGTCTCGGCCGGGTGTTCGCCGGATTTGTCGGCCGGCTTCTCGGCCGCCGCCTTGTCGGTCACGCTCTTCTCGGAGACGCCTTTGGCCTTGACGCCGGGCGCCGGGAGGTTGGCCACATCGGAGGGCTTGCCGCTCTTGCCGGCATCGGCAGGCGCTACCACGGCCGCGGGGGCATCGGCCGCCGGCTTGGCGTTGATGTAGTGGTTAACGATGTACGCCCCGATGATCGTCGCGAGCACCGAGGGGAGAATATCCATCGAGATTTTAGCGAGGTATTTCAGCATTTCTCGGCCACTCCCCGCGCGATCAGATGCGGGAACTTTGGGGCATTGTAAGGGATCAACTGCGACGGATCGATGGCAAAGGGTTCGCCCGCCTTACGGCTTCAGCTCGATCTCAAGGAACACGATCTCGGTTGAGGTTTCGTTAAGTACGTCGTGTTGGACGCCGGCCTTGCGAAAGTAAGATTTTCCGGCCGCGAGCTGCGCCTTGGAACGCTCGCCGCCGGGCGCCACGATGGTCATCTCGCCGGCGACGACGGGAACAATGACATAGTCCATGCCGTGGGTGTGATGCCCGGTCGCGCTGCCCGGGGCGAGCCGCCACTCGGTCACCCGGACCTGCTCGTTGTCGATCTGAACCTCGGATTTGGCGGCAAGCATCGGGCAATTCCTTCTACGGCACGAAAACCATGAACACGTAGACGGCAAATACCACCATATGGACCAGCCCGAACAGGACATTGGTCCTGCCGGTGCCGAAGGTCAGCATGCTCAACAAGAATGTCAGGAACAGGAGTGCGGTGTTCGCCGGGTTCAGGCCCAGCACGAGCGGCTGGTCGAGCAGGTAGGTGGCGATCCCGACCGCCGGAATGGTCAGGCCGATGGTTGCGAGCGAGGACCCGAGCGCCAGGTTGATGCTCTTCTGGAGGTCGTTCTTGCGCGCCGCCGCAATCGCCGAGACACCCTCCGGCATCAGGATCAGGAGGGCGACGAGGAGGCCCGCGAACGCCGGCGGGGCGCCGATCTGAACGGCGACCGCGTCCACCACCAGCGAGAACTTCTTGGCGAGGAGGACGACCGCCAGCAGCGAGATCAGCAGCAGCACGATGCTGAGCACCAGCATTCTGCCCGACAAATGCGCCTCGCCGCCCTCGCCGTCCGCCCTCTCGTGGACGAAGTAGTCCTTGTGCAGGACGGTCTGGGTGTAGAGGAACACGCCGTAGAGCACGATCGTTGCGAGATCGACGAAGCCGAGCTGGAGCGTCGAATAGATCGGGCCCGGCGTCGTCAGCGTGTAGTTGGGCATGATCAGGGTGATGGTTGCCATCGCAATCAGCACGCTGAGATAGACGTTGGCGCCCGAGACCTGAAAGCCCTGCTCGCGATAGCGCATGCCGCCGATGAAGACGCAGAGGCCGACGAGGCCGTTGCAGACGATCATCACGACGGCGAACACGGTATCGCGGGCGAGCTCCGGAGCCGGCTTGTCGCCCAGCATGATCGTGGTGATCAGTGCGACCTCGATGATGGTCACCGCCAGCGTCAGCAGCAGCGTGCCGTAGGGCTCGCCGATGCGCTCCGCGATCACCTCGGAATGATGAACGGCCGCGAACACGGTGCCGAACAGGATCACCAGGAGCACGATCGCGAACAGGGCTCCGCCCGCCGTTAGCGTAAAGCTGTAGCCGGTCGCGGTCACGATCAGGAACAGCAGCACCGCCAGAGCGGGGAAGATGCAGGACGACCGCGGCATCGGTCCGTGTGCGCTCATGCGGGCGATTCCTTCAAATGGGAGACCGATTATGCGCGAGAAGATCGCATCCGTCAGCCCTCAGGACCCATTGATGAAGTTTCGTGCGATCTCGATGGCACCAAAGCTGCCGAGATCGTCGTGCCCGCCGCCGGGAATGCGGACGAACTGCTTCGGCTCGCGGGCCAGCGCAAACAATTTCTCGCCGAATGCGATCGGGATGGTCTGGTCCTGCGCGCCATGCATGATCAGGAGCGGAGCCGTGACGCGTGCGATGCGCTCATCCGAGTGGAAGGGGTCGCGGATCAGGAGGCGAACCGGAGCGAACCAGAAATGCGCGGCGGCGACGTCGGCGATCGACGAATAGGGCGCCTCGAGGATCAGCTTCCCGACCGGATGTTCGGAGGCGACGGCGACCGCAACGCCAGTCCCGAGCGAGAAGCCCCAGGCGACGAGGCGCCGGGCGTCATAGCGCGCCACCGCGAACGCGTACGCGGCCGCGCCATCGCGCAGCAGGCCATCTTCGCCCGGCGCGCCGCTGGAGCCCGAATAGCCGCGATAGGACAGCGCGACGAGACCGGTGCCGTCAGCCGTGATCGCCTTGAAGTGGCCGGCAAGGCCGGCCAGAGAATCGCCGTTGCCGTGGAAGAACAGCACCACGGCACGGCCAGGCTTTGGCGGCACGTGCCAGACGATGACCTTCTCGCCGTCAGACGTCGTCAGGACATGCTCTTCGGCGTCTGGAAGTCCCGCGGCGGCAGGCGCCGTGCGCTCGGCCGTCGGAATCGGAAACAGCATGGCGCGCTGTTTGGCAAACARCAGGACGAGACCGGCGAGGTAGCCGGCCGCGAGGATGGTGGCGGTCCATTTCAGGAATGTCATCGCGGCCCGCCATTCCGGAGTTCAGGATTTGCGGCGGCTCGTGAGCAGTTTGAGGACGTCCGGCCGGATGCTCAAGGGAATCTCGCGGCAGCCGCACGCCGCCGCATGGGCGGCGTGCCATGCGACACGCTGCTCGCGTGTCGCCGTCGGTGGCATGCGATGGGACCGGTGCCACTCCTTGTTCAGGGCCACGGTCCGCTCGCCTACCCGCCCTACATCGCCTTGACGATGTTCTCGGTGACCTTCTTGGCGTCACCGAGCAGCATCATGGTGTTGTCGCGATAGAACAGCGGATTGTCGATACCGGCATAGCCCGAGGCGAGCGAGCGCTTGATGAACATCACGGTGCCGGCCTTCCAGACCTGGAGCACGGGCATGCCGTAGATCGGCGAGGTCTTGTCCTCTTCGGCCGCCGGATTGGTGACGTCGTTGGCGCCGATCACGAAGGCGATGTCGGCCTGCGCGAATTCGGAGTTGATGTCCTCGAGCTCGAACACCTCGTCGTAGGGGACGTTGGCTTCGGCGAGCAGCACGTTCATGTGCCCGGGCATGCGGCCCGCGACCGGATGAATGGCGTACTTCACCTCGACGCCTTCCTTCTTCAGGATGTCGCCCATTTCGCGCAGCGCGTGCTGGGCCTGCGCCACCGCCATGCCGTAGCCGGGCACGATGATGACCTTCTGCGCGTTCTTCATGATGAAGGCGGCGTCGTCGGCCGAGCCGAGCTTGGCGGGCTTCTGCTCGCCGCCGCCAGCGCCGGCCGCCGCGGTCTCGCCGCCGAAGCCGCCGAGGATGACCGAGATGAAGGACCGGTTCATCGCGTGGCACATGATGTAGGACAGGATCGCACCGGACGAGCCGACCAGCGCGCCGGTGATGATCAGCGCGGAATTGCCCAGCGTGAAGCCGATGCCAGCCGCGGCCCAGCCGGAATAGGAGTTCAGCATCGAGATCACGACCGGCATGTCGGCGCCGCCGATCGGGATGATCATGAGCACGCCGAGCGCCAGCGCGATGATGACGATCAGCCAGAAGTCCAGCGCGCTGCCCGACATCACCAGCCCGACGATGAAGACGACGAGCAGAACTGCAAGCACGATATTGATGACGTGGCGGAACGGCAGGATGATCGGCGCGCCGCTCATGCGCGCGGACAGCTTCAGGAACGCGATCACCGAGCCGGTGAAGGTCAGCGCGCCGATGGCGACGCCGAGCGACATCTCGACCAGGCTCTGCGGATGGATGTTGCCGGGGGTGCCGATGTCGAAGGCTTCCGGCGCGTAGAACGCGCCGGCGGCGACCAGCACCGCGGCCATGCCGACCAGCGAGTGGAAGGCGGCGACCAGTTCGGGCATCGAGGTCATCGGCACGCGGCGGGCAATCACCGCACCGATCGCGGCACCGATGGCGATGCCGACGATGACGAGCACCCAGGCGAGGCCGTCTGCCGGCGGATGGTTGGCGAGCGTGGTGGCGACCGCGATCGCCATGCCGATCATGCCGAACAGATTGCCCTGGCGCGACGAAGCCGGGCTCGACAGCCCGCGTAGCGACAGGATGAACAGCACTCCCGCCACGAGATACAAAAATGCAGAGAGGTTGGCGCTCATCTCAGGTCCCCATTGATCCCATCAGCCCGAGGTGGCCGCTTACTTCGACTTCTTCTTGTACATCGCCAGCATGCGCTGGGTGACAAGGAAGCCGCCGAAGATGTTGATGCAGGCGAAGATCAGCGCGACGAAGCCGAAGGCGCGTGCCCAGCCCGAGCCGCTCGAGACATTGGCGACGCCGCCGGCGAGCAGCGCGCCGACCACGATCACCGAGGAGATCGCGTTGGTCACGCTCATCAGCGGCGTGTGCAGCGCCGGCGTCACCGACCACACCACGAAATAACCGACGAAGACGGCGAGGACGAAGATCGACAGCCGGAAGATGAAGGGGTCGACGACCTGTGCTGCATGCTCCATGGCGGCTCTCCTTAAACCTTCGGCTGGAAGTTCGGGTGGATCACGACGCCGTCCTTGGTCAGCGCAGTCGCCTTCACGAGTTCGTCGTCCCAATTCACGGCAAGGGCTTTGCTGCCCTTGTCGATCATGGTCTCGATGAAATTGAACAAATTGCGCGCGTAGAGGCTGGAGGCCGAGGCTGCGACACGACCGGCGACGTTGGTGTAGCCGACGATCTTGATGCCATCGACGTCGGCGACCTCGCCCGGCCTTGCGCCCTCGACATTGCCGCCGCGCTCGACGGCGAGATCGACCAGCACCGACCCCGGCTTCATCGACTTGACCATTTCAGCACTGATGAGCTTCGGCGCCGGCCGGCCCGGAATGAGCGCAGTGGTGATGACGATGTCCTGCTTCTTGATGTGCTCGGCGGTGAGCGCGGCCTGCTTGGCCTGGTATTCCTTGGACATTTCCTTGGCGTAGCCGCCGGCGGTCTGCGCGTTCTTGAACTCCTCGTCCTCGACGGCGAGGAACTTCGCACCGAGCGATTCCACCTGCTCTTTCGTTGCGGGCCGCACGTCGGTCGCGGTGACGATCGCGCCGAGACGGCGCGCGGTCGCGATCGCCTGCAGGCCGGCAACGCCGACGCCCATCACGAACACCTTTGCGGCGGGCACGGTGCCGGCGGCGGTCATCATCATCGGGAAGGCACGGCCGAAGGCCTCGGCCCCCTCGATCACGGCGCGGTAGCCGGCAAGGTTCGCCTGCGACGACAGCACGTCCATCACCTGCGCACGGGTGATGCGCGGCATCAGTTCCATCGCGAAGGCGGAGACGCCGGAATCGGCGATCGTCTTCAGCGCGGCCTCGTTGCCGTAGGGGTCCATGATGGCGATGACGAGCGCACCGCGCTTGTACTGCGCGAGCTCGGAGGCTTCGGGACGCTTCACCTTGATGATGATGTCGGCGTCCTTCAGCGCATCGGCGCTGACGGTGGCGCCCACGGCGGTGAATTCGGAATCCGGCAGCCCCGATTTGAGGCCGGCGCCCGGCTCGACGGCGATCTCGGCGCCCAACGCCTTGAACTTCTTCACCGTATCAGGCGAAGCGGCAACACGCGGCTCCGACGGATCGATTTCCTTGGCAACGGCGATCTTCATAGGCCCTCCGGCGACGCGGGACAGCGCGCGCGCAAACTTAAGCGTTACTCCCGCAGCGTTCGATACCGGTTTTGGGACCGGCTTGGATGCAAATTTTGTAGGCGGCAGCTGCTGCTGGCGTGTGCAGCTGCCGATAGGTCAGGTCAGGAAGATCGCCATCAGGATTACGATGAGCGCGACCGAGGCCGTGCCGTACTTCACCAGCTTGATGAAGCCCTCATAGGTCTGCTCGTGGGCAACGTAGTCGTTGCCGTCGGCGGTGGTGTACGCCACTTCGCTATGGTCAGCCATGTATTGTCCCCAGTCGAAAGTCGAATTCTTGGGCTGGGATACCGCAAACCTTCGGGCAGGGCAACGGCACCGATGGCCGGTTTTCGGGCAAATCAGGTGATTTGGAATTCCGATTGCCGGGAATCCGGCTGTCGCGCTGCTCAGCCCTGATCGATCATCGTGGCGGTGACGCTCGCAGTTTGCCGCCGAGGTACCGGAAGACCGAGCGCCTCGCGGACCGCGTCGATCGCCGGCTCGCCCGCTTCAGTGAATCGGGCCATATGCGGATCGACGCCGGACCCGACCGCGACCGGATTGTCACCGGACAGGAAACCGTGCGCCATGTGGAAGCCCAGCGCGCGGTAGACCTCGAACTGCTCCTCCGAGAAGAACTGGTCACCCGTGGTCTCGTGCGGGAAGCGGTCGTTTCGCCGCGCGTAGTCCCGGATGTAGTCGTTCTCGTCGCCATTGAGCGACGATTTGACGTAAACGAGATAACCCTGCTCGTCGCCTCCGTAGTCGATGGTGCCGATCGCGACGTGGACGTGGTCTCGCGCAATGTCGTCGCGCTCGTCGGCCGCGCCGGGATCACCCGCCTTGTCGGCATTGCGCGCCATCAGCGCACGCGTGCGCTCGCGAATCGGCGTCCATGGCAGGTCGATGCGGACGCCGAGATCGATGCGGGCGTAACGCTGCAACGTCATCAGGGAACCGAAATTCATCGGCGCATCGGCTTCCGCATCGACCGCGATGATCACCTTGCAGCGGCGGCGCAACAGCTCGTAGACGCCGAGATTCTCGATATGACCGCCGTCCGTCAGATAGACGCTGTCGCTGTTCTCGTACAGGCGCCCCGAGATCTCCGACCAGAAATAGATCGGCGTGGAGCGGCGCTGCGGCCGGACACGCTCATCGACGTAACGCGGGTTCTTCAGCCAATAGCCGAGCCGGACGTTGAGGAGCGCAAGCGTGGGCGTCAGCGCCTTGATCGAGCTCGAACCCATGTTCGAGGAGGCCGCGGCTCCGGAAATCGCCATTGCGGTGGCGAGATCGAGACTTTGCTCGTCGTCCTGCACCAGATCGGTGGGCGCATAGCCCGTCGCCTCGCTGCCGACGTTCAGGGCGGAGAACACGAAGAAGTCCGCGTTGCGCCCGCGCCGGTTGGCAAAGTCGGAGCCCTGAATATTCAGCGCCGTATTGATGAGCTGATAGGGCGCGTGCAGCTTCGGCGCAGCCGGCTGCCCTGGAATCCGGGCCGTCGCGGCCGGAGCGGCGTAGAGATCCGTCAGCTTCATGCGATCGAGCGCCTTGAAATCGCGCCCCTGGTCGAGACTGGCTTCGGCGGGCGCGACGCGCCCGTCGGCCGAACGCGTCGGATCGAACAGGAAGGCCTTGCTCAGGCGATCGCGATAGAGCCGGTGCAACGAGTTCGCATTCGGCGTCAGGCAGAACGAGATGGCGAACAGCAGGGCGCCGGCGAACGTGTAGAGGATCACCATGTGCAGGCTGTAGGAGTAGGCGAGCTCCGAAGCATTGCCCTGGAACAGGCTGGGAAAACGAACCTGAACCACCTGCCCCGCTTTCTGAGCCAGGAACAGGAGCCAGGCGGGCGTGTGCCAGATCGGCGTCAACTGCTCGGCATCTGCCACGACCTGCGGTGCGGCTTTCGGCGTGATTTCCGCCGACAAGGTCCCCTTGCTGACATCGAACTGAATCCTGCCTGCGAGGCTTCCGGACGGCGCGTTCGATTTGGCATTGACCAGGCACTCTCGCTGGGAGGTTGCGCCCATAACGGACGGGCACCTCTCGAACAGATCGTTGGCGATGCCCCAATAGGATAGATAGAGGTATGCGACCCAGATGACGAGCGGAAGCGCAAGGCCCGCGATCCATAGCGCGACCTTGGCCACGACCGCGAGCACAAGCGAACCCCATTGCGAGGATGCGCTGTTGCCCTTCAGCAATTCCACGAATTGCTGCCTGAACGCGGTGACGAAGACACCGATTGGCGCAGCCACTGCCGCGAGCGACTTGATCCAGGTGATCGCAACCGCAGCAGCCGGTCCACCGATTGCGCTGCTCTCGGCGACATCGAACATCTGCTCCAGCATGAAGGGTTGAAACTCGAAGAAGGCGATCACCGCCAGCAGCACCAGGAAGGTCGCGCCCATGCTCGGCCAGTGCGAACGGAACTCCTGCCGCTTGCCGGGGCTCGCGAGCGACTGCTTGAGCGCCCATCCGAAGAACAGGACGCCGCCGATGATTGCGATCGACAGGCTCAGCGCAAAATGCTGGACCTTGAGAAACCTCGCGAAGTCGCACGCGACGCCCAGCAACAGCGCGATCCCGCCAATATAGGCGAACACGACACTGGGACCGCTGCCGCGGACCGAGCGGGAGGTGAAATAGGCGAGCCCGCTGCAAGCGAACATCACCAGCGCGACGACCAGGCCGAATGTGCTGAAACCGTAACGATCGATGTCGCTGAAATCATGCAGCTCGCACAACGACCTGTTGTTGAGACTGATGCCGAAGATGTTCGCATCCGTCAGGCAGCTCCGCAGCGGCGTTGACCAGATGGTGATGGCGGCAAGCAGCAGCACGATGGGCAACGTCAACCCGATATTGGCGACCAGTCCCCGCACGACGATCGCAACTCCGGTCAGGAGATCGCGGGCACCGGCGGGGATCAGATAGTTGGAATAGTTGCGCAGGTGTCCGACCGACGGCGTATCGCTGATCTCGGCGGACGTGACGGTTCCGCCGGCGGGTCTCTCGCCGAACACAAAGCGCCGTGCGGTCGTCATGGTGGCGCTGAGCGAGGTGCCGATATAGCCGCCGCCCGACACCGTGGAGAGATAGTCGATCCGGCCGATCAGGTTGTGGTGGTTCAGTGCCTGGAGCACGCCGAGGCAAACGGCCGACGAGCGAATGCCACCGCCGGACAACGCAAGTCCGACGACGTCGAGCAACTGGCAGGGTTGCAGGCCGTCGGCGTCGAGGCGCCGTTCCGGCTCGCGGCGGGTGTTGATCGCCTCGATCTCATCGCAAACGATCTGATGGTGCTTCTCGCACCAGGGCGTTTCCTGATCGACGGCGGCAGCATTTCTCGCCATCGGAACCGGCGTGGCGGGCCCTTGATGGAGCATGGGTGCCTCCCCAGGGAGAAACCGATCAATCCACAATCAATAGTAGAAAATCATTTCCGAGTATCTGTTGAGTTAGTCTTGCGGGCCGCGCGAACGTTCAATCGCACGTAGCGAATTGCCGGCCTCCGCCGCGAAGGTCGCCCGCGCGCATGGATGGAACTGGGGGCCACAAAAACTTGCGACACCCGCATTCCGTGCGCCGGGAAGGAACTCGCGCTTTACCTCAGCCCATCGCCTCGAGCTCGTCGATCATCCCGGCGATGACCGAGAGACCGCCGTCCCAGAATTTGGGATCCTTGGCATCGAGCCCGAACGGCCGCAGCAGCTCGGAATAATGCTTGGTGCCGCCGGCGGCGAGCATGTCGAGGTAGCGCTCGGCAAAGCCCCCGGCCGCATTCTCGTAGACGGCGTAGAGCGAGTTCACGAGACAATCGCCGAAGGCATAGGCGTAGACGTAGAACGGCGAGTGGATGAAGTGCGGGATGTACATCCAGTAGTTCTCATAGCCCGCCTTGATCTCGATCGCCGGCCCGAGGCTCTCGCCCTGCACCGACAGCCAGATCTCGCCAAGCCGCGTCGCGGTGAGCTCGCCGTTCTTGCGCTCGGTGTGGACCGCGCGCTCGAACGAATAGAACGCGATCTGCCGCACCACGGTGTTGATCATGTCCTCGACCTTGCCGGCGAGCAGCGCCTGGCGCTGCCTGGCGCTCTTGGTCTGCGCCAGCAGCCGGCGGAAGGTCAGCATCTCGCCGAACACGCTCGCGGTCTCGGCCAGCGTCAGCGGCGTCGGCGCCATCAGCGCGCCGTTCTTCGCGGCCAGCACCTGGTGCACGCCATGGCCGAGTTCATGCGCGAGCGTCATCACGTCGCGCGGCTTGCCCTGGTAGTTCATCAGCACGTAAGGATGCGCCGACGGCGTGGTCGGATGCGAGAACGCGCCCGGCGCCTTGCCGGGGCGAACCGGCGCGTCGATCCAGCGATCGGTGAAGAAGCGCTCGGCGATATCGGCCATTTTTGGCGAGAAGCCGCGATAGGCCGTCAGCACCATGTTGCGCGCATCGGGCCAGCCGATGACGTCGGTCGCAGCGAACGGCAGCGGCGCGTTGCGGTCCCAATAAGCCAGCCGCTTCTTGCCGAACCACTTCGCCTTCAACGCATAATAGCGATGCGACAGCTTTGGATAGGCCGCGCGCACCGAGGCGACCAGCGCGTCCACCACCTCGCGCTCGACGCGATTGCTCAGATGCCGAGAATCCGCGACGTCCTTGAACCCGCGCCAATTGTCGGAGATGTCCTTGTCCTTGGCGAGCGTGTTGGTGATCAGCGCAAAGGTGCGCTCATTGGCCTTGAAGGTCTTTGCCAACGCTTCGGCCGCAGCCTTGCGCTTTGTGCCGTCACGGTCCTGCAGGAAATTGAGCGTCGGCTCGATCGCGAGCTCTTTGGCGCCGACCTTGAAGCGCAGGCCGGAGATGGTCTGGTCGAACAGCCGGTTGAAGGCGGAATAGCCGGTCTGTGACTTCTCGAGGAAGAGCTGCTCGAGCTTGTCGTCGAGCTGGTACGGCTTCTCCTTGCGCAGATCCTCGATCCAGGGACGGTAATGCGCGAGCTCCGCGGCCTGCATCGCGCGGTTCAAAATATCGTCATCGACGCGGTTGAGCTCGAGCGCGAAGAACAGGAGATGCGTGGACGCCGCCGTCAGCCGCTCCGAGACATCGCCGTAAAACTTTGAAATCTTGGGATCAACGCTGTCGCCGGCATGGACGAGACCGGCATAGGAGCCGAGACGCCCGGCGAGATCGTCGATCGCCTCATAGTGTCGCACCGCCTCGGCGAGCCATTTTCCGCCATCTTCGTTTGCTGTCCCTGTGGCGAGCTTGCCCTTGTAGTCGGTCTCGAACGCGACGCAAYCGGCGTCCATCCTTTCGAGATCGCGCGCCACTTCCGGCGCATCGATCCCGGAATAGAGGTCGGCGAGGTTCCACTCCGGAAGCCTGCCGGTCTTGCCCGCAGGCTTTGCGGGCAAAGATTTGGAGGACTTTGCCTTGGCGGCGGATTTCCTGGTGCTTGGCTTGCGGAGAGCGGGCTTGCTGGAGGCAGACTTCTTGAGAGCAGATTTGGGGCGCGAATTCATTGTGTGGGAAACCTGTGTTCAACAAGCGCGACGGCGGGCGGGGGCATCAAGGTTTAAGAGTGCGTTAATCGGCTTCGGCCAGAGTGACCCGATTCGAGACAGATAGTAGTAGCGTGCGGGGAACACCATGGCTGCCTGTATTTTGATCGCCGACGACGACGCAGTAGCCCGCCGGCTGGTCGAGAACATGGTGCAGAAATGCGGCTATGAGACGGTCGTCGTGGACTCCGGCGACGCCGCGATCGCCGCCCTCACCGCCCCCGATGCACCGGCGATCGACGCCGTCATCCTCGATCTCGTGATGCCCGGCCTCGACGGCATGGGCGTGCTGGCGAAAATCCGCGAGGCCGGCCTCGGCGTCCCCGTCATCGTGCAGACCGCCCATGGCGGCATCGACAACGTGATCTCGGCGATGCGCGCGGGCGCGGCCGATTTCGTCGTCAAGCCGGTTGGCTTGGAACGGCTCCAGGTCTCTCTGCGCAACGCACTCAATGCCTCCGCGCTCAAGGGCGAGTTGCAGCGTATCCGTCACAGCCGCGAGGGCCGGCTGACTTTCTCCGACATCATCACCCGCGCCGAGGCGATGGCGGCCGTGATGCGCGCCGCGCAGAAGGCCGCGGGCTCGTCGATCCCCGTGCTGATCGAAGGCGAGTCCGGCGTCGGCAAGGAGATGTTCGCACGCGCCATCCATGGCAGCGGCGAGCGCAAGACCAAGCCGTTCGTCGCGGTCAATTGCGGCGCGATCCCCGACAATCTGGTTGAGTCGATCCTGTTCGGCCACGAGAAGGGCGCCTTCACCGGCGCCACCGAACGACACACCGGCAAGTTCGTCGAGGCTCATGGCGGCACGCTGTTCCTGGACGAGGTCAGCGAGCTGCCGCTCACCGCGCAGGTCAAGCTGCTGCGCGCACTTCAGGAAGGCGCGGTCGAAGCAGTCGGCGGGCGCAAGCCGTTGAAGGTCGACGTCCGGATCATCTCCGCGACCAACCGCAGGCTGCYGGAGCGGGTGAAGCAGGGCCATTTCCGCGAGGACCTGTTCTATCGGCTCCACGTGCTGCCGCTGACGATCCCCTCGCTGCGGGCGCGGCGTGAGGACATCCCGCATCTGCTCCGGCATTTCCTGGCGCGCTTTGCCGCCGAGGAGAACCGCCTCATCACCGGCATCAGCGGCGAGGCCGTGGCGCACCTCGCCCAGCTCGACTGGCCCGGCAACATCCGCCAGCTCGAAAACGCGGTCTACCGCGCGGTGGTGATGAGCGAGGGCGACCAGCTTGACCTTGCCGACTTCCCCCTGCTCACCCCGCAGCCGCATCTCGAGACCGACATCCCGACCGCGCCGCTGATGCTCGAGCCGATCGCGGCGCCCTCGGTGGTGTCGGGTGGTGAAATACCGATCGCGCCGCTGCCGCTGGCGGGCACCCTTTCCATGCTGACCCCCACCGGCGACGTCCGCCCGCTGGACGACATGGAGAACGAGATCATCCGTTTCGCGATCTCGCATTATCGGGGACAGATGTCCGAGGTCGCCCGCCGCCTCAAAATCGGCCGGTCCACGCTCTACCGCAAGCTCGACGAAGCCGGGGTTCCCGGACATGGCGGCAAAAGCGGTGAGGAGACGCCCTGAGCCTCATGCGAACGGAGGTTCGCCTGGCGTTGCGATGACGCCGCAAGCCCTTCGCATTACGGCAAAATCCGGCTGCGACGTGAACCGTGACTTGGAAGTGACAGACACATGGAAAAGCGTCTGCCAAAGCCGCACAATCCGTTGCAAACGGGCTTTCTTGAAGTCAGTTTGTCGTGAGTTGTCCCGGGTAGCGCTGGCCGCCCAAACGGGGCCTGTATATCGTCTGCGTAGGATTCGTTCGTCCGCGTATGAATCGTTGCGTGCAGGCGTGCAACTTTCGAGCGGCCGGCGCAGTTTAGCCCGAAGCTCATTAGGCGATAATGAAGCTGTTCCACGAGGGACAGTTCACCCGAGGGGTGCGACACAATGCGTGACTGTTTGAACCACCGTGCGGGCTTTGACCGCGTCTTGATGACGGTCGCGGCGACCTTCCTCACGGTATCGGCCAGCTCGGCCCTGGCGCAGGATCAGGCGCGCAGCAGCGCCGCCGAACTCGCGATCGAAGCCGCGATCCCGCGCCCCGAGCCCGCCAACGTCCCGCCCCCGACCGCATCCGACATCAAGCTCGACACCACCGCGACGGTTCAGGATTCCGCAAAGGAGCCGACCAAGGAACCGGTGAAGGCCGAAGCCGCACCGGCCCCCGAAAAGGTCGAGACCAAGCCTTCCGACGTCGCCACCACGCCTGCACCTGAGGCGCCGAAGAGCGAAACCGCCAAGATCGAGCCCGCCAAGACCGAGCCCGCCAAATCCGAACCGGCAAAGGCCGACACCGCGACGGCAACGCCGGCCGGGCCTGCGGCCCCCGCTGCGGCTCCGGCCGCCGAGCCCGTGAAGGCCGCGAGCAACGTTCCCGCTGCCGACCAGCCGGTCGCCGACAAGCTCAAGGACATCATCGGCGCCAAGACCTCGCGCCATTTCGACCGCAAGAACGAGCGCGCCGCGATCGAGAAGTTTTACGGTGCACGCGACTTCGCGCCGGTCTGGACCCAGGCCGGCAGCCTGACCGCCGCGGCCAAGGGCGTGATCGCGCGGCTGAAGGATGCGGCCTCCGATGGCCTCAATCCCGCCGACTACCCGGTGCCGGATTTCGCCGCCGCCACGACGCCCGATGCGCTCGCCGATGCCGAGCTGAAGCTCACCGCCAGCATGTTCGACTATGCGCGCCAGGCCCAGAGCGGCCGCATGCACTGGTCGCAGGTCAGCGGCGACATCCTCTATCCCGAGCATCCGGTCGATCCGAGCGACGTGCTCGCCAAGGTCACGACCGCAGCCGATGCCTCCGCAGCGCTCGACAGCTACAACCCGCCGCAGAAGCTCTACAAGGAGCTGAAGGCCAAGCTCGCCGAGCTGCGCGGCCAGGGCAGCGGCCCGGTGATCGAGATCGCCGACGGTCCGGCGCTGAAATACACTCCGGCCGGCAAGAAGCAGGCTGAGATCGTCGTCGAAGATCCGCGCGTGCCGCAGCTCCGCGCCAAGCTCGGCCTCGCCGAGAACGCCAGCGACACCCGCTATGACGCCACCGTCGCCGAAGCCGTGCGCAAATTCCAGAGCGGCGTCGAGATGAAAGCGACCGGCATCCTCGACGACAAGACCGTCAAGGCGATCAACACCCCGAAGCGCGACAAGCAGATCGACACGGTGCTGGTGAACATGGAGCGCTGGCGCTGGCTGCCGCGCGACCTCGGCGTTCCCTCGCTGGGCGATGCCTATGTCATCCTCAACATTCCCGACTACACGCTGAAGGTGATGCAGCGCGGCCAGCAGGTCTGGACCACCCGCGTCGTCACCGGCAAGCCGGGCACGCATGCGACCCCGCTGCTCACCGAGACGATGAAGTACATCACGGTCAATCCGACCTGGAACGTGCCGCCGTCGATCGTCTACAACGAATATCTGCCGGCGCTTCAGCAGGACCCGACCGTGCTCCAGCGCATGGGCCTCAAGCTCGAGCAGAACCGCGACGGCTCCGTGCACATCTCGCAGCCGCCCGGCGAAGCCAACGCGCTCGGCCGCATCCGCTTCAACTTCCCGAACAAGTTCCTAGTCTATCAGCACGACACGCCGGACAAGAACCTGTTCGCCAGGGACGATCGCGCCTTCAGCCATGGCTGCATGCGCGTGCAGAACCCGGATCAGTACGCCTCCGTTCTGCTCAACATCGCCATGCCGAACGAGAAGTACACGCCGGAGCGCGTGCGCAGCATGTACGGCAAGAGCGAGATCGACCTGAAATTCCCGACGCCGATTCCGGTCAACATCACCTATCAGACCGCGTTCGTGGACGATGGCGGCAAGCTGCAAATCCGCAAGGACGTCTATGGCCGTGACGCGACCATGATCAACATCCTGAAGAACAGCCGCGGCAAGGATCTCGAGAACGTCGTCGCACACTCCCAGCCGAGCTATTCGCGCCCGGCGACGACGCTGCCCTCGGGCGTTGCGGTCGCCAACAACGGTGGCGGCGGCTTCGGCTCGTCGGGTCCGAACTTCTTCGAGCGGCTGTTCGGGGCGCCGACCCCGCCGCCGGCTCCGGTCGGCCGCCGGCCGCAGCAGCAGCGGGTGTTTACCCGCTGAGGCCTCCCCGATCGGTCTTTGTCGGAAATTCTCTAGTAAGATCAGTGACCTCATCCCCCTGGATGGGGTCGCTTAACGTTAACCATTCTCCACCCGAACTCCGGCAGCGGGCGTTTTTTTGCCACACTGAACCGCTTAGGTTCGTACTCTGACTTGGTTTGGGGTCGAAAAGGTCAACCTCGAATTAACCTTCTCGCTTTAAGAAAGCGTTCATCCTCTTTCGCGCGCTAACGGGGTTGCCGGGAGAGTCCATTTTGAACGCTCGTCGACTGGGTGGGCTCATTCGTGCTGACAGGTTTCGCACGCAAATTCGCAGTGCTGTCGTTGTCCCATGCGGGAGTGAAGGCCGGATCCCGGATTGGCCTCGCTTCCGCACTGCTGCTTGCTGCCRCGGGCTCGGTCCATGACGCCGCCGCGCTGAACGAGACCAAGACGCTCTCGTTCCACCACACCCATWCCGGCGAAGACCTCACCGTCACCTTCAAGCGCGATGGCCGCTTCGACGAGGCCGCGCTAAAGCAGCTCAACCACTTCCTGCGCGACTGGCGGACCCAAGACGAGACGGTCATGGACCGTCGCCTGTTCGACATCCTCTGGGAAGTCTACCGCGACGTCGACGGCAAGCAGCCGATCCAGATCATCTCCTCCTACCGTTCCCCCGCCACCAACGCGATGCTCCGCCGCCGCTCCTCGGGCGTGGCGCGCTTCAGTCAGCACATGCTCGGGCATGCGATGGACTTCCACATTCCGGGCGTGCCGCTGGAGCAGATCCGCTTCGCCGGCCTGCGCCTGCAGCGCGGCGGCGTCGGCTTCTATCCGACCTCCGGCTCGCCCTTCGTCCATCTGGATACCGGCAGCATCCGGCACTGGCCGCGCATGACGCATGACCAGCTCGCCCGCGTGTTCCCGGATGGCCGCACGGTCCACGTTCCGACCGACGGCACGCCGCTGAAGGGCTATGAGCTGGCCAAGGCCGACATCGAGCGCCGCGGCGCTGGCGACGATTCCGGCAGCAAGCCGAATTTCTTTGCCGCCCTGTTCAAGAGCAAGTCGGCTCCGGCCGCCACGAGCAACGACGAGGATGACGAGGGCGCGCCCGCCCCCGCCGCGAAGCCTGTTGCGCCGACCGTGGTTGCCGCCGCGGTCAAGCCGGCCGATCCGGTACCGACACCGCGCGCCAAGCCGCAGATCGCCGCCGCGATCCAGCTCGCTTCGGCCGATGCACAGCTCGTTGCACCGCCCAAGCCGAAGCCCGCGCCCGTGGCTGACAAGCCGACAGCCGGCAAATCTGTTGAGGGCAAGCCCGAGACCCCGGCCGACATCATCAATGCACGCGGCTTCTGGGATACCCCTGCGACCCCGCAGCAGGCGACGCCAGCTCAAGTGGCTGCGCTGAAGGCCCGCCAGGCGCTCGCCGCCGCCACCGAGCCGCAAGCGACCGCGAGCGTCTCCAGCGCGGCCTATCAGGCGCTGGCCTATGCGCCGGCGTCCGCCTCCCCGGTCGACCGCGCCAACGTCGTCGCCGCCTCCGCGCCGCTCCCGCGCACAGGCCGCCCCGTTGCCGCGACGCGCGGCCTTGCGCCCGCGACCGAGATCAACACGGTGGTCGGCAAGAGCATCGACGGCAGGATCGCAACCGCGACCCGCCTCTCCGCCGCCAGGGGCGAGAGCATCTGGCTCAAGATCGTGATGCTGTCGCCGAGCGCCAGCCGCGCGATGTCGGTGACGCTGATGGGCGAGCTGGATACCGTTGCCCTGCGCGGCTATTTCGTCAAACCGCAGGCCGTGATCGCGATGGGCTTTGCCGACGATCCGATGCAGGGCCTGTCCTGCGACAGTTTTACGGGCAGCGCGACCGCGAAGCTCGAGACGACGTCGTTCGTCATGCGCACCGCGGCGCTGCGCTGAGATCTTTCCCCTCACGCCGTTCGGTAGTCCCGCAAGCCGGGATGAAGCGCAGCGCAATCCTGGGGCACGACAGCGCCACACGCTCAAGTGTCGTCCCGGCCTGGTGCGCATCCGCACTAAGGGAGATTCCCCCACTTCCAACGGGTAATCCACCCGGTATCGCTACGCATTCCAAACGCGCATTGTGGCAATGCGCCCAGAACGGACGCGATGACAAAGTCCGAGGACGCGATTGCGTTTGCCTTGGTGTTCCGCGTTTCCGCAGCGGCGCCGCATCTCAAGGGAAGTCGCCACAGCGAAGTAGGAGCATGCGATGTCAGTTCCATGCAAGTCTGAGCTCAGCCTTCTGAATCACGACGAGCGCGAAGTCATATTGAGTACGCACCATCCCGTGGTCGGAGAGATGGAGCGCGATGGACTTGAGAGCCTTCGCGCCCGACTTCGGGATCTGCGCGACAGGGAGCGTACATTGTCGCGGCATCGACGCCGCGAAACAAAGGGAACAGCCGACCCGCGCGGCAAGAGTTTCTCCGGCACGGCAGAGCATGCAAACCGGCGCCAATCGGTTTTCGCTGCCGCCATCAAGCGCGTCAAGAACGAGCTGAGGCGCATCCGAAAGTTTGAAGCACGACGGGAGCTCGGGGAAGCGGCGCGACGGGCGTTAGCACTCCGTCGGGCGCGTCAGTTTTCTCGCCCGCAGACGACCCCAACTTCGCATGACGGCATGCGGTCCATCCAAAGCCGTCGCCGGATCAAGAAACTCCCACCGGAAAAAATCGGAAGAGTCTCGCAGGCCAACAAGCGGGCGCAGGCCCGACGAGACGCCAAACGCGGACGCGGCAATTGAGACCGAGACCGACAATCCTGCGGATCGAGGCTGCGTGCCGGACCGGCGCAATGGCGTCCTCGCCACTTCCAAGACTACAGTGTCGAAGCCTGCAGCTTCTATCTCGCTTTCCTGACCCGCCGATCCAGATGATATGTCAACGCCAGCGAGAGGCAGACGGTGAGCTCCTGCTTCGGYAGCGCGCCGGATAGGGGCAACAGCAAAGCCCTGGTCTGCCGATATTCGAACTCATCGGGAAAGCGCTCGCGGAACGTATCGACCAGCGTCGTCTTGCAGTTGAACAAAATGGCGGCGTGCTCGGAGTCCTTGAGGCGGCCGAGCCGGATCGTGCTGCCGCTGCCGGTCTCATCGGTCAGGTAAGCCGGCTCGCCCCATTTCAGGGTCTCGGTGAGCTCGCCAACGGCTTTATGCGCCGCAGCGGTCGCGAAGATCAGCGCACGCACCTGGAGCAGCCGCTTGCCGATCGGCGCCGGAAGAGCGCCGAAGGCACGGTTCACCTCGCGCGGCAGCGGCGGCGCAGTCACGACGGTCTCCGTTCACAAACGAAGTGCAACACGCCACGCTTGTAGCCCGGATGGAGCGAAAGCGTAATCCGGGGACTACCCGGATTTCGCTGCGCTCCATCCGGGCTACGGCAGCAGTGCTAGAGGCGCATCGCCTCAGAGCATCCCCAGCGCCTGCATATAGGTCTCGAGGATGGTCTCGGCCTCGGCGCGCTCGTTCGGGTCCTGCTTGCGCATGCGCACGATGGTGCGCAGTGCCTTGACGTCGTAGCCATTGCCCTTGCTCTCGGCATAGACGTCGCGGATGTCGTCGGAGATCGCCTTCTTCTCTTCCTCCAGCCGCTCGATGCGCTCGATGATGGATTTGAGCTGGTCCTTGGCAAATTTCGTCGCGGGCTCGTCGTCGCGGACGGCGGCGGTGGTGGCCATCTTGGTACTCCAAATGGAACTGGCAAAACGAGGTGACGCCGGCATCCTCACCGCGCGTGCTGCCAGAACCCTTAGGGTTGGCGCCGACTGCGTTCAAGCAAGCATCGCGCTCGTCCACAGCGCGCCCACACCTTCCTGCGGCGAGGCCAAGAAAGAAGTTGTGTGGTGCGACTCACCGCCGGACTGCCGGCGAGGCCGTTCAGTGCCCGGGGTGAACCTTCTTCATCGCCTCGACCTGCTCGGGCGTGGCCGTGCCCTGGTATTTCGACTTCCAGGTCTCGTAGGGCATGCCGTAGACGGCCTCACGGCTCTCGTCCTTGCTTAAGCTCACGCCCTGCGCGTCGGCGGCGTCCTTGAGCCAGTTCGACAGGCAGTTGCGGCAGAAGCCGGCCAGATTCATCAGATCGATGTTCTGGACGTCGGTCCGCGTCTTCAGATGATCGACCAGGCGCCGGAAAGCGGCCGCTTCGAGCTCCGTTCTGGTTTTGTCGTCGATTGCCATGGCTGGATCCCTTCGGCCTGAATTGGTTCTGCCCCCGATGGGGGTCACCCTTACGGGATCAGGTGGGCCCTTGTCACAGATTTTGCCATATCACGGCGCAAACGGCGCCAGAGCCAACCCGAAGGCCGGTTCCCCGGCCCTACGCCAAATCGTCAATCATCTGGTATACGTTCCGCGACAATGATCGCCGAATCTCCCCGCGTCCCCCTTCGCCTGCTAGCCCGGTTGGTCCCGGTGCTGGTGGTTGGCCTGCTGTGCCTCTGGGCCAGCCCGGCCTCCGCCGACTTCCGGCTTTGCAACAACACCTCGAGCCGGGTCGGCATTGCGCTCGGCTACAAGGACGCCGAGGGCTGGACCACCGAGGGCTGGTGGAACATCTCGTCCCGCTCCTGCGAGACCCTGCTGCGGGGAACGCTGGTCGCCCGCTACTATTACATCTACGCGATCGACTACGACCGCGGCGGCGAATGGTCGGGCCAGGCCTTCATGTGCTCGCGCGACAAGGAATTCACCATCCGCGGCACCGAGGATTGCCTCGCGCGCGGCTACGACCGGACCGGCTATTTCGAGGTCGATACCGGCGAGCAGCGGGCCTGGACGGTTCAGCTCACCGACGCCAACGAGCAGCCGTCACAGCAGCAGCGCGTGCCCGGCCTGCCGGGCCCTGTCGGCCCGGGTGGTGGCGTTCCGGGTTTGCCCAATAGTCCGCCCGGTGGTACGCCCCCCGCCGCGCCTGGCCTTCCGCCAGCCCCCTCGCCACCGTCTGGAAATAAGCCATGAGGCGTCTTCGCCGTATCAAGATTCTCGCGACCCTGGGACCTGCCTCTTCGGACCTCGCGATGATCCGCCGCCTGTTCGAGGCCGGCGCCGATCTGTTCCGCATCAACATGAGCCACACCCCGCATGACAAGATGCGGGAGCTGGTCGCGACGATCCGCAACGTCGAGAGCAGTTATGGCCGGCCGATCGGCATCCTGGTCGATCTCCAGGGCCCGAAGCTTAGGCTCGGCGCCTTCGCCGAAGGCGCGGTCCAGCTCCAGAACGGCCAGATCTTCACGCTCGATTCCGACAAGACGCCGGGCGATGCCACGCGCGTCAATCTCCCGCATCCGGAGATCCTGGCAGCACTCAGGCCCGGCCATTCGCTGCTGCTCGACGACGGCAAGGTGCGCCTGATCGCGGAGGAGACCTCGAAGGAGCACGCGGTGACGCGTGTCGTGGTCGGCGGCCGGATGTCCGACCGGAAGGGCGTCAGCCTGCCCGACACCGATTTGCCGGTCTCGGCGATGACGCCGAAGGACCGCGCCGACCTCGAGGCCGCGCTGGTGACCGGCGTCGACTGGATCGCGCTGTCCTTCGTGCAGCGCGCCGACGACGTGATCGAGGCCAAGAAGATGATCCGCGGCCGCGCCGCGGTCATGGCCAAGATCGAGAAGCCGCAGGCGATCGACCGCCTCGCCGACATCATCGAGGCCTCCGACGCGCTGATGGTGGCGCGCGGCGACCTCGGCGTCGAGCTGCCGCTGGAACGCGTGCCGAGCCTGCAGAAGCAGATGACGCGCATGGCGCGCCGCGCCGGCAAGCCGGTGGTGATCGCGACCCAGATGCTGGAATCGATGATCCAGTCGCCGGTGCCGACCCGCGCCGAGGTCTCGGACGTCGCCACCGCCGTCTATGAAGGCGCCGACGCCATCATGCTGTCGGCGGAATCGGCGGCCGGCAAATTCCCGGTCGAGGCGGTCTCGACCATGAACCGCATCGGCGAAGAGGTCGAGCGCGACCCGATTTATCGTTCCGTGCTCACCGCACAGCGCCCCGCGCCGGAATCCACCGCCGGCGACGCCATCGCGGACGCCGCCCGCCAGATCGCCGAGACGCTCGACCTGCCGGCCCTGATCTGCTGGACCAGCTCGGGCTCGACCGCGGTGCGCGTCGCGCGCGAGCGGCCGAAGCCGCCGATCGTGGCGATCACGCCCAACATCGCGGCCGGACGCCGGCTGGCGGTGGTCTGGGGCGTGCATTGCGTGGTGGCGGAAGACGCGCGCGACCAGGACGACATGGTGAGCCGCGCCGGCCAGATCGCCTTCCGCGACGGTTTTGTCCGCGCCGGCCAGCGCGTGATCATCGTCGCCGGCGTGCCGCTCGGCATTCCCGGCACCACCAACATGGTGCGCATCGCCTCGGTCGGCCCCGAGGGCGGCGCGGATATCTAGCCGGCCGGAGCCCGGCAAACAAAAAAGACGAAAACAACCCCATGCACAGTAGCCGGCGTTGCCGGCGAAGGTGCTCGGGTTTTGCGGAAAGGCGCGCTCGGGCAATGACCTGAGCGGAATCAGGTCTCGGCCCCGGCCGCGACCTGCTCTTCAGGCCCCGACCAGCGCTTTCGCGGTCGGCAGCAGCGTCTGCTGCACCACCAGACCGCGGGCGCGGGCGTCCATCACGCCGACGGCGCGCAGGGCCAGCAGCGTCACGGTCTGCACCGCATCGCGCATCCTGGCGGGATCGTCGAGATTGTCGGGCGCGAGCGGCCCGACCAGGGCCTCATGCAGCGCCCCCAACAGCGCGGTGGCCGCCAGCGCGGTATCCTGCGCCGGCAAATGGCCGGCACGCACGGCGGCGTCGATCCGCGCGGCGATCTCGCCGGCGATCTCGCGGCGACTGGCCAGGCGGGACGCGCTGACATCGACGTCGACCGGCTCGGCCAGGATGCCCCAGGCCAGCCTGCGCTGCGACAGCGTATGGACCGCCACGGTGGTGACGGCCGCCGCCAGCGCCGAGGATGGGCCGGGCGCGGCATCAGCCGCCCGGCGGATCGCCGCGAGCTCGTCGCGCGACACCTCGGCAATCAATTCGGAGATCAGCTCGGACTTGGACGGGAAGTAGCGGTAGACCGTTCCGGCCGCGACACTGGCCCGGACCGCAACCGGCGCGATCTGCACCGCCGCCATCCCGCCTTCCGCCGCAGCTTCCCGCGCCGCAGCAAGGATCGCACTGCGCCTGGCCGCAAGGCGCTTCACCACTTGATGCGTTCGCCGATAAACCATGGCGCGCTTCCTGTCCCACACGCCAGCCGCACGCCCCGCGCGGCCGAACGCGTCGTCCCTGCAATAGATGCAAATCGTCCCGCAAGGACTGAACAACTATTCAAAGTGAATGACAAGATGCAAATGCGTAGAACGTCACGCCGGACGGACGGGAGCGCCAAGCCTGGCGACACCAGCTGGCGGGCTTTGAAGAAGAACGTGCCGRGAAGCTTGCCTGCGGGCCATCCTTCGAGACGCCCGCCTCCGGCGGGCCCTCAAGGATGAGGTCGCGTTTCGCGGCAAGATATCAGACCCTCATGGTGAGGAGCCCGCCAAAGCGGGCATCTCCGGACGATGCTCTGCATCGCCGGGCCAACCATGCAGGCCGAGCAGCCTCCGGCTCACTCCACCGCCCAAAAGAAAAGAGCCCCGTCCGGGACGGGGCTCTCGAAACTCTCAGATCGTCCGGTCTTACTTGAGGCTGGACGAGATCGAGCCGAACTTGGTGTTCAGCGAGCTGCCGAGGTTGTTGACGACGGTGATGATCGCCAGCGCGATGCCGGCAGCGATCAGGCCGTATTCAATGGCGGTGGCGCCGGATTCGTCCTTCACGAAACGCGAAACGAGGTTCTTCATAGACTGCTCCCAAAGAGTACACGTGGCTTACAAATAGTCTGGTCTTCTCGGCTTCCCAGCGCCGCCCGACCATGGAACCGAACCTAGAGGCAAAGAATTGCGCCGCAGTTAATTCGACTGCGGAAACACGAAGCGGATTGCACGTATTCGACGATGGTAAAGGAGAATTGAAAACAATCCGTTAAATCGTAGCTATCCGCGGCAATGCCGCGGAGGCGCGATTTACCCGAAGTTATGACCGCGCATGGTCCAATGCCGCCCGCTCGGCCTGAAGCACGACGAGATGAATCGTTCATCGCGCTTCAGGTTATTGTTTGAGCATGATCTTCTCGGAAAACCGCTACACACTTTTCCGGATCATGCTCCGGCCGACAAGAACAAACAGGACGACGAGGCGGCATGTCCCTTTCCTTTGCCAACAGCATTGCGATGCAGAGCCGCGCGCGAGCACTGCTGCCGCTCTGCGTCGGTGCCGGCACCTATCTGTTCTTCCTCTTCGTCGGCGACACGCTGCTTCAGGACTCCGACTCGTTCTGGCAGATCAAGATCGGGCAATGGATCCTCGATCACGGCGCCCTGCCCTACACCGACTTCTATTCTTTCACGCGCCCGGGGGAATCCTGGATCTCGACGTCGTGGCTGTCGCAGGTGCTGTTCGCCTGCTCCTACGCGCAATGGGGCTGGGCAGGTCCGGTCATCCTCACCGCGACCGGGATGGCGCTCACCGCTGCGGTCTTCGTCTATCTGCTCGACGCACAGATCGAGGCGCCGCGCGCGGTGCTGTTCGCGATGCTGGCGCTGCTGCTGTCGATCCATCACGTGTTGGCCCGTCCGCATATCCTGGCGCTGCCCGTCATGGTGACGTGGGTCGGCCTGCTGATGGCGGCGGCCAACCGCAGAAGCGCGCCGTCCTGGTATTGGCTGCCGCTGATGGCGCTCTGGGCGAATCTGCATGGCGGCTTCGTGCTGGGCCTCGCACTGATCGGTCCGATCTCGCTCGAAGCGGTCGAGCATGCCGAGAAGGGACAGCGGCTGAAGCTGTTCATCCGCTGGGTGCTGTTCGGCGTCGGCGCGCTGATCGCTGCCTGCTGCACGCCTTACGGCTGGCGGACGCTGATGGGCGCGACCAACATCCTCAGCCTCGGCGAATTGCTGTCACTGATCTTCGAATGGATGCCGGCGAACTTTGCCACCTTCACCGGGTTCGAAGGCGCACTGCTCGGCCTGATCGCGCTCGGCTATTATCGCGGCCTCGTGCTGTCGGCGCCGCGGATCTTCCTGATCCTGTTCCTGACCTGGAGCGCGCTGACCCATGTCAGGAATATCGAGGCCTTCGCCTTCCTGGTGCCGCTGGTGCTGGCAAAGCCGCTCGGCGAGATGTTCCCGCGCCCGCCGGCGGACACAGCCGGCGCCGACCGCTGGCCGGCCCGCTATGTCACCGCGCTCGGCGCGCTCATGATCGTGGCCGCGAGCTGGACCTCGACCTCGCTCTACATGGGACACCATCGCTTCACGTTCACGATGACGCAGACGCCGGTTGCGGCGGTCGACCTGCTCGAAAAACTCGGGGTGAAGCGCATCTTCAACGCCTATCAGTTCGGCGGCTATCTGATCTCGCGCGACGTCCCTGTTTACGTCGACGGCCGCGCCGAGCTCTATGGCGAAAAATTCGTCATGGACTTCTTCAAGGCGACGGAAGGCAAGAAGCCCGAGCTGCTGCCGCGCCTGCTCGACCAGTACAAGATCGACGCGACGCTATTGGTCGCCGATGCGCCGGGCCCGCAAATCCTCGATCAAATCAAGGGCTGGAAGCGGATCTATACGGATGACATCGCCGTCATTCATGTGCGGGACAATGCGGACGGCGCGGCGCTGCCGTCGAAGTGAGGACGTAGCTTCAGGCGTGTCCTCTCGGATGCGACGTTCGCTTGAAGATGTGAAGCGGACTCAGGCGCGCACTCCGGCCATTTCGCCGTTTGACCCAAGGCGGTCGTCAAGCGGCAATGTCAATTGCTGTTATTCGACTTATGCGCCCGGAGTCAGGATAGCAGCGATGACAAAGGCTCGCGCGGTTCTCGCATGAGTTTGAACCATCTGCCTCGTGTCAACGACCAAGAGCCATTCATGTTCGACGATCTGATGACCCTCCTGGTTATTCTGTCCTTCGGCTTTCCCGCCATTCCATGGTTTTTGGGTGCGCGATGGGGGTCGAGAGGAGTTTGGCTCAGTACAGGATTTGCCGTAGTCATCCTGCTATGTTTTTTTCCAATAGTGTTTTGGGTTGCATGCGGTGCCTGTGGGCAGGGCGCGATAGCCATCTTCGTGCTGGGGCCGATCTGGATTGCTTCGGCATTGCTTACGGTCACTTCGGCGGCGTTCGCTTACTACAAATTCGCGCGCTGATTTCCGCAAGACCGCGAAGGCGCTGGGGGTAACGATACCGCCCACGCTGGGCATCGCAGACGAAGTGATTGAGCAAAGCATCAGCGAAGTCCGCTTGTGGCCCATCAACGAAGTGGCGACACCTTTCATTGAGGTCCGCTTGGTGGCGTAGAGCGGACTGACTTTACTCACTCTGCGTTCTTCGCATTTCGACCCTTAGCGGACAATCTCCAAGTGGGATTGCTGGGTCGAAAAGCTATCTTTTTCCCARGTCTTGCGCGAAACGCAGAAGGTAGCCGTCGGGGTCCTGCACCAAAAACTGCCTGTTGCCTCGCTCCTCACCGGCGATCCGATACCAAGCATCGTGACATTCCCTGAAGAGCGGCCATTGTGCCTTTTCCAAAGCATCGAGAAGTGGCGCGACGGAGCCGACAAAGATTTGGAAGTTGATACCGCGCCCCAGTGGTCGTTCTAAAGCACCAGTTTGCCAATGGCCGCTGTGCTGTCTGAGCATGACCTGCGCACCCTGAAACTCCAGGTACACAAATCGACTTTCAGGCCGCTGATAGGCGATACGGAAACCAAGGAGGTCGCACCAAAAGGTCGTGCTCTGYTTGAGGTCGAACACATCCATTTCAGGGACCAAGTGAGCAAAACCGCCAGTCGGTAATCTGTCTTCTGACACAGCCATAGCCTGCAACATCCTCACTCGTGTCGTGCTCGCAAAAGATCGACCCAATTCTGATGATGGGCAATTCTAACATATCTTCCCGTGTTGGGACTGTCTGATAGACAAGCGGCTGTCGAGGCGATGTCTGCTTTTGGCCCGTATGAGACCTGGCGAGGGGTACTAAAGATGTCCGCTCACTGGGGCTGACCGGAAGTCGTCTCGGGAGAACCAAACCGACGCGATTGACCCAACTCGGACATTGGTCCTGGCCGGACACCAGCCCACGATGCTGCTATGATGGACATCTAGCTTCCCGAGCCCGGGGGTGCGTCTTGAGCAGCGAGCCCGTCGAGCGGCGACTGACGGCTATCCTGGCGGCGGATGTCGCCGGTTATAGCCGCTTGATTGGTGCCGACGAGGAAGGCACGCTGGCGCAACTGAAGGCTTTTAGAAAAGCGCTTGTCGACCCCACAATCGCCAAACATCGCGGCCGCATCGTCAAGACCACTGGCGACGGTATGCTGGTCGAATTTGCCAGTGCCGTCGATGCAACGCGATGCGCCATCGAAGTTCAGCGCGGCATGGCTGACGAGAACACGGAGATACCCCAGGCCGAGCGGATCGAGTTCCGCATCGGCATCCATCTGGGAGACGTCATCATCGACGACAACGATATCTTCGGCGATGGCGTCAATATTGCAGCGCGGCTCGAAAGCATCGCTGTGCCGGGAGGCATTTCGATCTCTCGTGCTGTTCACGATCAGGTCCGTGACCGGATCAATGTGTGTTTTGACGACAAGGGCGAGATCGCGCTGAAGAACATCGCGCGACCGGTGCAAGTGTTCGCGGTTTCTGGCGCGAAGGAATCGAAAACGACAGTTTCGCCAGAATCGAAGCCAGCCCTTGCCCTTCCTGATAAGCCCTCCATCGCTGTTCTGTCATTCACCAACATGAGCGGTGATCCGGAACAGGACTACTTTGCTGATGGAATGGCCGAAGACGTCATCACGGCGCTGTCTCATTTCAAGGCGCTGTTCGTCATCGCCCGCAATTCGAGCTTCACTTACAAGGGGCGCGCCGTCGACGTGAAGCAGATTGGACGCGAGCTTGGGGTGCGCTACGTGCTGGAAGGCAGCGTTCGCAAAGTGGCAAACCGAGTGCGCATCACAGGACAGCTCGTCGATAGCGCCACCGGAGCCCATCTTTGGGCAGATCGGTTTGATGGTGGCCTCGGCGACATCTTCGCTCTGCAGGACCAGGTGACCGAGAGCGTTGTCGGGGCGATCGCGCCAGCGGTGGAAAAAGCCGAGATCGAGCGTGCCAAGCGCAAGCCGACCGAGAGTCTCGACGCCTATGCCCTCTACTTGCGCGGTTTGGCCGGATTTTATCAGTTTGCCAACCGGCAAGCTAACGACGAGGCATTGCGCCTGTTCAACAGTGCGATTGAGCTCGACCCAGACTTTGCGTCCGCCTACGGTCGTGCCGCCTCTTGCCACGTCTATGCAAAGGGCGAAGGCTGGATTTCAAACACAGCGAACGAGATTGCCGAAGTGACGAGGCTCGCTCGGCGGGCGGTCGAGTTGGGCAAGGACGACGCGATCGCGCTCGCCGCGAGCGGGTGGGCGTTAGCGTATGTTGTTCGCGATCTCGGGGTAGGCGCCGCCTTAATCGATCGCGCGCTTGTGCTCAATTCCAATTCTGCCGACGCATGGTATTGCGGCGGCTGGGTGAAACTCTGGCTCGGTGAACCGGAACTGGCGATCGAGCGCTTCGCGCATGCCATGCGTCTGAACCCACTTGATCCGTGGGCGATGGCAATGCGAAGCGGGACCGCGCATGCACATTTCTTCCTGGGCCGCTATGACGAGGCAGCATCGTGGGCGGCAATGGCATTGCAGGACAAACCGGACCATCAAGCGGGATTACGCATCGACGCCGCAAGCAACGCAATGGCCGGACGGCCGGAGCAGGCACGTAAGGCAGTGGCTCGGCTGCGGCAACTAAATCCCGCGCTACATGTTTCCACTCTCAAACACGTGCTGGGCCCTTATCGGCGTGCCGAAGACGTCTCGCGATATGAAGAAGGATTGCGGCAAGCCGGGATGCCCGAGTGACCGTCGCAGCCAAGGATTTCGCCCGTGGCGACGAGGTGGACGAATAGAGATGCCGTTTGCTGCAGTGCATGAGTCTGCTTGTGGCCCGAAGCCGAAACTCGCCCGAACACGTGTCATGTCGGCTGTCGGAGGTAAACCAGACGCCTAAGCAGCTTGGCGTCTACCGCCGCTTCTGACCCGTCTCCGACATCACCCCTCTGGCACCCCGGCCATGCGCATGCCCTCACAGAAGCGCTCGCGTCCAGCGAGGTAAGTCGGATGGTCGCTCGGCACGTTGGCGCGGAAGCGGGAGATAGTGAAAGTCGGGTCGAGCGCAAGCCCTGCTTGGGCCGCGGATCGCGCCTCATCAAGCTGACCGAGGTGCGCTAGCGCGGTGGCAAGATAGATGTGCGCGCGTGGATGATTTCGGTTGATCTCGACCGAGCGACGGAACCGTGCGACCGCCTCCTGATCGGCGCCGAACTGCAGCTTGGCGAAGCCCGCGAACATCATCCAAACAAAAGCCTCCGTATCACGAGGACTGAGGCGGAGTGCCTCTTGGACATGGGCCTCAGTCTCCTCGCCGCGACCGAGAAGATACTTGGCGCGACCAATGTAGGCGTGCGCATTAGCTAGGTTTCGATCCAGCGCCAATGCCTGCTCGCATTCAGCAATGCCTTGGGCCGCGCGGTTTGTGAACATTTTGATGTTTCCGAGAAGCCAGTGGGCGCGTGCGTGCTGGGGGGCCAGGGACAGAGCCTTGATCAAGGCCGTCTCAGCCGCTGCGAGACGCGCGGCCCGCTCAACGGTCAAAGCCATGCCAACAGCTGCCGCATCAACAACTGCCAATCCGACCAGCGCTTCGACATTTTTGGGATCGAGCGCCAAGGCGCGTTCAAAAAAGCTGCGCGATTGCGCAAGATACTCGGAAGTCCTTCCCTTGTTTAAGCAAGCCATGCCCTGGAAAATAAAATCCATCGCATCGGGATGCAGCGAACGCTCCGCCCGCCGCGCCTCAGCTTCAACAAGTTGAGTATTTAGCGTGTTGGCGAGCCTCGATACGATTTCGTCCTGCATATCGAATAGATCAGCGACTGGCTTATCGAACCGTTCGGCCCACAGGTGTTTGCCAGTCTCGGCGTCGATCAGCTGAACATTCACGCGAAGCCGGTTGCCACCACGCTGCACCGAGCCCTCCAGTACGTAGCGGACGTTTAACTCGCGCCCGATCTGCTTGAGATCAACCGCTTTGCCTTTGAACGTAAATGCGGTGTGTCGGCCAATCACGAATGAGCCATTGATGCGCGACAAGTCTGTGGTCAGGCTCTCGGTCACGCCGTCAACGAAATAGTCTTGCTCGGGATCGCCACCAATATTCGCAAACGGCAGCACCACCATGGACAGACGCGGCGCTGAAAGCGAGCTTGGCGTCGTGCTGCCGACATTTGTCACCGGGCTAAGTCCCTCTCGGGCCACGGCATAGGCTCGGATCGGACGAGCAATATTCTTGAGGTTCTGCTCGCCCAGATCGGTGAACTCAACCCCGACCTTGCCTCGGACTTGATCGTAGGCAGAAGACGAGATGCAGATGCCGCCGGGTTCTGCGATGCTCTCAAGTCTCGCCGCGACGTTGACGCCATCTCCAAAGATGTCATGGGGCTCGACAATTACGTCGCCGATATTGACGCCCACGCGCAAAGCAATGCGTCTGTCTTCCGCGTCACCAATTGTAAGTTCCTTGATGCGGGTTTGAAACTGAACAGCAGCCCGAACCGCTTGGACCGCACTCGGAAAGTCCGCCAAGAACCCGTCTCCGGTGTTCTTCACCACGCGGCCACCGTGCTCGGCGATACTCGGTTCAACAGCGTCCGCTAGGAGTGCCGTCAGTTTGGCATGCGTCGTTTCTTCGTCATGGTGCATGAGCCGCGAATAGCCAGCCACGTCGGCGGCCAATATCGCCGACAACCTGCGCTCGACCCGGACCGGCCGCTCTTCTGCCATGGCACGCTATCCAACCCACAGCACACTGTATGACGGATCAGACGGCAGTGCCAAGCACGCCTTGACGGGATGCCAGGGGTTGATGTCGGCTCTTGGCCCATCAGCGAAGTGGCGAGACCTTTCATTGAGGTCCGCTTGGTGGGGTAGAGCGCACTGACTTTGCCCGCTCTGCGTTCTTCGCATTTTGATCCGTAGCGGACATTCCCATCGGGACGATGGGAGACCGAAATCACGCCGTTGCTGCCAGATCGTTAGCAACGACCGCCAATATTTCGGCGGCGTGTGAACTCGCAATAAAGTGCCCGCCATCAGCGACTTCGTGCCATACCGCTCCAGGCATCCGCTCACCCAGCGGTTTGTTTACTGCGTAAGGCACAAACGTATCGGCGCCGCCTTGCCACAGATGAACCGGCCTATGGATCGCCGTGACGTCGAATGGCCACTGTTGGTAGAGCATCTGCGCATCGGTCACGAGACCGTCAACGCCTTGCCGGAAGCACTCGCGTCCGGACTCCACGATGGCACTCAGCACATCGTCATCAGCAAGCGCCGCGAGGTCAGCGGGGCAGCTCGCCTTCAGCAATGCCTTCTTGTACTGCTCCGGAAACCGCGTCGCAGCGAGATCAATCAGGTCATACATCAGCTGGAAACCCGGCCGGAAATGCAGTGCAAGGAACCCACCCATGGCGTCGGTCGAGGACAGATCCTTCGCTGCCCAATTCGTACCGAATGCGCCGTAGGATCCGGGAGCGATGCTGGTAACGTGTATCAGCTTCGCGGGATCGAGGTACGCCGCTGCCGCGAGCGCCCAAGGACCACCCTCAGACCAGCCTGTGACCGCAAAGCGATCGGTCTCAAAAGCGTTGGCAATCGCTTCCAGGTCTGCGGCCCAGCCTGCGAAGGTGCGACCGTGTTGAGGATCTGATTTGCCTTGGCCTGGACGGTCCACGCACACAAATCTCAAACCAAGATTGAGCGCGTGAGACGCAAAAACCTTGGCTTCCAGCCGGCTCGATGGTCCGCCATGATTGTGAAGCACGAGCGGACCGTTCGGGTCGCCGACCTGAAGGTAAGCTAGCGATCGACCGCCGATCTGGACTGCACCTTCGCCAGGACACGCAGCGTTGCTTGAATGTCTCAAATACATGCCCTCCGTCGGGCCTCGATGACTCGTCGATCTCGCGGAGCCTTTGTCTCAGCGAACCATCTCTTTCTGGAATTTCTTGATCGTGGGCTGCAACAACGGCCACCATGGTCACATGGCTGTCGGATGTCTGCAACTGGCCCTGAACAGCCATTTCGGCGTTCAAAGCTGACGCCGGCTTTTGCTCCGAAACAGGCACTTGCGATATATAGACCGATCGGTCTATATATCGATCATGAGCCGCCAAACCCCAGTGCAGTCGCCCCGTGGCCGTCCCCGAAGCTTCGACGTGGACGCCGCGGTCGAACGCGCGATGGGGGTGTTCTGGTCGCACGGCTATCACGCCACGGCGCTGCCGGACCTGCTTCGGGCCACGAAACTCTCGCGTGGCAGCCTTTACGCCGCGTTCGGCGACAAGCACTCGCTCTTCCTGCGCGCGCTCGATCGCTACATTGCCGATGCCGTGACACGGATGGATGTCGAGCTCGCTCCCCGCAGGGAGCCGGTCGACGCCCTGCGGGCCTATCTTGCCGGCTATGTCGACCGCACCAGCGGCGCCAATGGCCGGCGCGGCTGCCTGCTGGTGGCCACGGCCATGGAGCTGGCCGGCAAGGATGCCGAGATTGGTCGCCGCGTCGCGGGCTTCTTCAGGGACATGGAGGTCCGGGTGGCCGATGCCCTGTCCCGCGCGAAGGTGGCGCGCAAGCTGGCCGACGGTGTCGATCCCGCGAGTGCCGCCAAAATTCTGGTCTGTTTCGTCGAGGGCCTGCGCGTGGTCGGCAAGACGGCGCCGGCGCGGGCCACATCGCAAGCCACCGCTGACGCTCTTCTCGACCGGTTCGTCAGGTAGCAAGCCAATCAGGTCAAAAAACCCCGGACGCCTCCGCACCTGGTGCGCCAATATCTGGACCGATCGGTCTTGAAAGGATAGATGCCATGTCTGCCATCCAGATCGTGTGCGCGGTAGCCGTTCCCCTGCTCTGGGGTTATCAGTTCGTGGCCATCAAGGTGGGCGTTGCGGAGTTTCCGCCGCTGTTCTTCCTCGCGCTGCGCTTCCTGGCCATCGCGCTGCTGCTCGTTCCGTTCGTGAAAAGGCCCACGCGCCAGCAGCTCGGCCCTGTCGCAGCCATTTCGATCTTCCTGGGCGGTCTGAACTTCGGGCTGTTCTATGTCGGTCTTGGGCTCGGCTCGGGCAGCATGTCGGCCGTCGCGTATCAGCTCGCCACGCCCTTCACCGTCCTGCTGGCCTGGCCGTTGCTCGCCGAGCGGCCGTCTCTCACCACGTCCGCCGGCGTGCTGCTCGCATTCGCCGGCGTTGTCGTGCTGGCAGCGGAGCCTGGCCTGTCGGCCAACGGGTTTCCGCTGCTCCTTGTGGTCGGGGCGGCCTTCGCATTCGCGGTGTCCAACGTCCTGACGAAGCGCTACGGCCCCTTCGATCCCCTGATGCTGATGGGGTGGTCGTCGCTGTTCACGGTGCCGCAGGTCATGTTGATGTCGCTGCTGCTCGAATACGGACAACTGGCGAGCCTCGTCACGGCGGATGGACGCGGCTGGCTGGCGCTCGCCTACACGATTTTCATCGGCGGAATTGTCGGGTTCGGCCTCTGGTTCTGGCTGATCGCCCGCTGCTCCATGGGCCGGGTCGCGCCGTTCGGCCTGCTGCTTCCGGTGTTCGCCTTGACGTCGAGCGTGCTGTTCCTTGGCGAGCGCATGACCCCGAAGTTGATCGCCGGCGGGCTGCTCGCGATCGCAGGCGTTGCGATGACACAAGTCAGACCAAGCGCGCGCCCCATTTGAGCCCGGACGTTGCGTTGTGGCATCGACATCGTCTGCCCGGCAATGGAGATCACGAGGCTTCACGTCTCGGTGGTGGACCGTGTTGCGACGTGACGCCCCCAACTTGCCGTGCGCTAATATCGGACGGTCGAACCGGAGGGCGTATCATGATGTTTCGCAATCTTCTCGCCGCGCTTGTCGTCACGGTCGCGATCAGCGCGGCACATGCGGCACCGCAATGGCTGAACCTGCCGCCGACGCCGACCCTGCCCAGGGCGACGCAGAGCGGTTTTGCACCCGTCAACGGCATCAAGGTCTGGTACGCAATTTTCGGCCGCGGCGAGCCCGTCCTGTTGCTCCATGGCGGCCTCGCCAACGCCAACTATTGGGGCCGCCAGGTCCGCGCGCTGCAACGGCACTATCAGGTCATCGTCATGGACAGCCGCGGACATGGGCGCAGCAGCCGCAATCAGGAGCCCTATGGCTACGATCTGATGGCCTCGGACGTGGTCGCCCTGCTCGATCACCTGAAGATCAGGAAAGCTGCGATCGTGGGCTGGAGCGACGGCGCGATCATCGGCCTCGACATCGCGATGAAGCATCCGGAGCGCGTGAGCAAGCTGTTCGCCTTCGCCGCGAATTCGGATCCGTCAGGCGTTGCGGATATTGCGTCGAGCGACGTCTTCAACGCCTACATCGCGAGAGCAGGCGAGGAGTACAAGCGCCTGTCGCCGATCCCGACCGAGTACAAGAGCTTCGTCGCCGAGATTACCAAAATGTGGGAGAGCCAGCCGAAATGGACGGCGTCGGATCTCGCTTCCATCAAGGTCCCGACCTGGATCGTGGACGGCGACCACGACGAGGCGATCAAGCGCGAGAACACCGAGTTCATGGCGGCGAACATTCCGGGCGCCGGCCTGCTGATCCAGCCGGAGGTCAGTCACTTCTCGTTCCTGCAGGACCCCGAGCAGTTCAGCGACGACGTGCTGCATTTTCTGGAACGTGGTGGTGAGAGGCCCGGAGCGGCAGCGAAGTGAGATATCGTAGGGTAGGCAAAGCGAAGCGTGCCCACCGCGTCTATCGCAATTGCCGAGAGATGGTGGGCACGGCGCTACGCGCCTTTGCCCACCCTACGAGACCGGAGCCTCGTTGCGAGCACGGCGCCTCCACATCGTCATTGCGAGCGCAGCGAAGCAATCCAAACTGCCGCTGCGGAAAGATTCTGGATTGCTTCGCTGCGCTCGCAATGACGGAGTTCGTGGCGACGACACGCGCCTCGCCCTCGTGTCCCGGACGCGCTGCGGCGTGCAATGCTGCTGCGCAGAGCCGGGACCCAGGAGGCCGCACGGGAGGATGTGGAGACATGGGCCCCGGCTCTGCAGCGCACCGCCGAAGGGGCGCTGCGCTGCGTCCGGGGCACGAGACCGGAGTTTGAAGCGCAACTGCATCAACATCGGCCAACAAAAAACGCGGCGTTTCCGCCGCGTTTTTCAATTCGATTGGCCGCTTCTCGATTACGCCTGCGGCTGCGGCTCCAGGCCGGGATCCGGATCGGGGCGCGGACGGGACTTGCCGGCCGGGGGCACGGCGGAGGCGCGCGGCGTAGCCGGCTCGAGCACGGACTCGCGGTTCGGCTTCTTGCCCTTGAGCAGGTCGATGATCTCGTCGCCGGAGAGCGTCTCGAACTCGAGCAGGCCCTTGGCGAGAGCTTCGAGGTCGGCACGCTTCTCGGTGAGAATGCGGGTCGCTTCGTTGTAGCCCTCTTCCACGAAACGCCGGATCTCGGTGTCGATCTTCTGGACCGTCGCCTCCGATGCGTTCTGGGTGCGCGACACCGACATGCCCAGGAAAACCTCGTCCTGGTTTTCGCCATAGGACACGGTGCCGAGCGCCTCCGAGAGGCCCCAGCGCGTGACCATCATGCGGGCCAGACGCGTCGCCTGCTCGATGTCGGAGGATGCACCCGAGGTCACCTTCTCACGGCCGAAGATCAGCTCTTCGGCGACGCGGCCACCCATCATGATGGCGAGGCGCGAGGTCATCTGCTCCAGCGACATCGACAGCTTGTCGCGTTCGGGCAGCTGCATGACCATACCCAGCGCACGGCCGCGCGGAATGATGGTCGCCTTGTGGATCGGATCGGTCGCGACGACGTTGAGGCCGACGATGGCGTGGCCGCCCTCGTGATAGGCCGTCAGCAGCTTCTCTTCCTCGGTCATCACGAGCGACTTGCGCTCGGCGCCCATCATCACCTTGTCCTTGGCCTCTTCGAACTCGGCCTGCGTCACCATCCGTTTGTTGCGGCGGGCGGCGGTCAGGGCGGCTTCGTTGACGAGGTTCATCAGGTCGGCGCCGGAGAAGCCCGGGGTGCCGCGCGCGATGGTCTTGAGGTTGATATCCGGCGCCAGCGGCACCTTGCGGACGTGAACCTTGAGGATCTGCTCACGGCCGACGACGTCGGGATTGGGCACCACGACCTGACGGTCGAAGCGGCCCGGACGCAGCAGCGCGGGATCGAGCACGTCGGGACGGTTGGTCGCGGCGATCAGGATCACGCCCTCGTTGGCCTCGAAGCCGTCCATCTCGACCAGCAACTGGTTCAGCGTCTGCTCGCGCTCGTCATTGCCGCCGCCGAGACCGGCGCCACGGTGACGACCGACGGCGTCGATTTCGTCGATGAAGATGATGCAGGGCGCGTTCTTCTTGGCCTGCTCGAACATGTCGCGGACGCGGGAAGCACCGACGCCGACGAACATTTCGACGAAGTCCGAACCCGAGATGGTGAAGAACGGCACGTTGGCTTCGCCCGCGACCGCACGCGCGATCAGGGTCTTACCGGTGCCGGGAGGGCCCACCAGCAGCACGCCGCGCGGAATACGGCCGCCGAGGCGCTGGAATTTGCCGGGGTCGCGGAGGAATTCGACGATCTCCTGCAGGTCCTGCTTGGCTTCGTCCACGCCGGCGACGTCCTCGAAGGTGACGCGGCCATGGGCCTCCGTCAGCATCTTGGCGCGCGACTTGCCGAAGCCCATCGCCTTGCCGGCGCCGCCCTGCATCTGCCGCGACAGGAAGATCCACACGCCGATCAGCGCGATGAAGGGCAGCCAGGAGACCAGCAGCGAGACGAACCACGGCACGTTGTCGCCGGGCGGCTTCGCGGTGATCTGGACCTTGCTGTCATAGAGGCGCTTCACCAGCGTCGGATCGTTCGGCGCATAGGTCTGGAAGCTTGAGCCATTGGTGAAGGTGCCGTGGATATCCGGCCCCTGGATCACGACATCGCGCACATTGCCGCGGTCAACTTCGCTCAAGAGCTGGGAGAAGGCGATGTCCTGCGAGGAGGCGCGCTGACCCGGATTCTGGAAGAGCGTGAACAACGCCAACAGCAGCAAGACAATGATGACCCAGAGGGCGAAATTGCGCAGATTGGCGTTCATCGATCTTCCTTCATGGTCGCGCGGATCGCGGCCTGATCCTTGGGCGGTAGCAGTTACTTTGTCAGTGCGAGGAAATCCCCAAGGAATCCTCTTGGTTAGACGGATACAATTTAGGTGCCGCCCCGGTCGCTGCCAAGGGAACGAGATGGGACTATTTATCCCATCTTAGAGCGATTCCCGCTGAAATAATGGCGATCTGCCCGGGGTTTTTCCTGCCTGGTTAAGGTGTCCTGACGGCGCGCGGCGGAAACGGCCGGTGTCATGATCCGCCCTCATCCGCCCTCATCCGTCCCTTGGACCGCCGGGCCGGCGCCGGTGCGATGTGGATACGCCCCCCGGCAAGGCTGATCAAGGCTCCCGCAAGGGTCTGCTTCAGGAACGGCCGGCCATTTGCGGCTGCGCGGGGGCTTGCAGCTAAGGCCTGATCGAGCGCCGCCAGGAGGGTCTCGACCTTGCCGAGTTCCGCCGGCCCCTCATGACCGAGGGCATTGACGGCCCGCAGCAGGAGCCGCAGCCGGACCTCCTCGGGCAGATTGACAAATGCCGAGGCCTCGAAGCTGCGAACGCCCGCCTGCGGCGCATCGCCGCGCGCCCGAAGCTGAAGGAAGCGTTCGGCGCCATCGACCAGCACGTCGACCGCCGCATTGGCGCGCGCCAGCCTGCCTGCGAGCCGCGCCAGGCTCCTGCTGTCGCCCCCCTCGGCCGCGAGTTGCGGCAGCAGCGCGCGCAGCCGCGGCCGGGTGAAGGCGGTGTCGCGATTGGTGGGATCATCGGCAAATCCGATCTTCGCCCGCCTCAAGGTCGCGATCAGCTGCGACTTCGGGACATCGAGCAGCGGACGCACCAGCACGACGCCGTCGCGCTCCGTGAGGCGCGCCATCGCCGACAGCCCGGCAAGCCCGCTGCCGCGGACAAGGCGCATCAACAGGGTCTCGGCCTGATCGTCGCGGGTGTGGGCGGTCAGCACATGGCTCGCGCCGGCGTTGCGCGCGGCCTGCGCAAGCAGGCGGTAGCGGGCTTCGCGTGCAGCGGCAGGCAGTCCCGTGTCCGGCTTCGCGCCGAGCCAGCGCAGGGTCCGGTGCGCCAGCCCGAGTTCGGCCGCCAGCCGCTTGACCTCGCGCGCCTCGCGCGCCGCCTCCGGGCGCAGGCCGTGATCGACGGTGACGACGGTCAGTTGCGGACCGCGTGCCAGGCCGCGCTTCCAGCGCGCGGCGAGCCACATCAGCGCGACCGAGTCAGGTCCGCCGGAGACCGCGAGCACCAGCGCCGGCGCGCTTCTGAGCTCGGCGAAGAGCTGCTTCGCCGCGCGTGCCGAGATCGGTGAGTTGTCGTCGTCCGACATGACGCTGCCCAGGCCATCGCCAGACTATTTAGCGCGGCGCGATCCGCATTGTCAGGGCGCAAATGCCATGCGTCAGCACTTCACCCGCTTCTGCTCGCGATCGACGGCGGATTTGACGCCGGCGGAGGCGCGCGGATATTTGCGGCCGACCTCGCCGAAGGCGGCGCAGGCGGCCTCTTTCTCCTTCAGCGCGGCCAGCGACTGGCCGAGCCGCAGCAGGGCATCCGGCGCCTTGGCGGACTTGTCGTATTTGGTGGTGACGGCGAGGAAGGCTTCCGCGGAGTCGCGATATTGCTGGCGCTGGAAATAGCTTTCGCCGAGCCAGTATTGCGCGTCGCCGAGCAGCGGATCGCTCGGATGTTTCTGCGCAAAATTCTTCATGGTCTGCTCGGCCAGCGCATAGTCCTTGCGCTGCATGTAGCCGATGCCGAGGTCGAACTCGTCGCGCGGCGTTGCCGAGGGCGGCAGGGTCGTCAGGCCGGTGCCGCCCGATGGCGCTGGATAGCCCGATTGTGCCGGCGGATAGCCGGGCTGGGCTGCCGGCGGCACGCCTTGCTGGTAGCGCGGGCTGGTGTTGGCGAGATCGAGCGGCTCGCCGGCAGCGCGCCCGCCGCCAGGGGCGCCTGCCGCCATCGGCTGCTGCCCGCCACCAAGCGCGCGCGGCGCGCCGGGCGCATTCGGGTTCTGGTTCGGATCGAAGGAATCACCGCGGCGGCGCACGCCGGGCGCACCGGGCGCCGGCTGCTCCTGAACGATCGGCGCGGGAGCAGCGATCTGCGGCTGCTCGTAATTCGGCTGAGCCTGTTGCTGCTGGCGGTAGGCCGGCGCGGACTGCGCAGGCGGTACGGCCGCGACAGAGGGCTGCACCGGCACCTGTCCAGGCGCGGCTTGCGCGCCGCCCTCGAGCGCCCGCAGCCGCTCTTCGAGCTGGCGGTTGCGGTATTGCAGCTCCTCGTTCTGCCCGGTGAGCTGGCGCAGCTGGTTCTCCAGCCGCTCGATCCGCATCTCGGGGTCATCGTCCGACTGCGCCAGTGCAGGCGAGCACAAAGAGAACAGCGCGGCGATCGCCACGGTGCCGGTAAAGACCTTGGATCTGGATGACATCTTGCCCTGACGACGAAAACGAAATCTGCGACGGAACATGCGACGCGCCACACATTGAAAGGCAGTACGCCAAAAATGTGACTGGCACCACGGGGTTTCGGTCACAGATGGCTGAAACAAAACCGGCGCCCGAGAGGGCGCCGGCATAATCGGTTCCTGAAGATGAACGGCGCCTGACTGATCGTCAGGAGCTCGCGTTCAGCACGGTGACGGCGCGACGGTTCTGCGACCAGCAGGAAATATCGTTACAGACAGCGACCGGCCGCTCCTTGCCGTAGGAGATCGTGCGCATGCGGTTCGGATCGATGCCGCGCGAGGCGAGGAACGAACGCACCGACTGGGCGCGGCGGGCGCCGAGTGCGATGTTGTATTCGCGGGTGCCGCGCTCGTCGGCATGCCCCTCGATGGTGAAGCTGTACTGCCGATAGTTCTGGAGCCACTGAGCCTGCTTCTCCAGGGTCACGATCGCCTGCGGCGTCAGATCGGTCTGGTCGCTCTCGAAGAACACGCGGTCGCCCACGTTAACGACGAAATCCTGCTGGCTGCCAGGCGTCGCAGCATTGGCCATCGCATCCGTCGCTGCGTTCTTGTTCGCGCATGCGCCCATCGACAGCGCGATCGCAACCACCGCAGCCAGCTTCAATCCCTGGAGGATACGCATAGGGTATTTCATTCCGGAGCCTCCACGCTCACGTTCGTCCACTGCTGTCCGGTCTACAGGGGGTTGGTTAAGCGAACGTTCCGTCAACCTTGATGGAACCTTGCTTCAGCCGGTCAAATGCCCCCAAACCGCGAAAAGCAACCGTCATGGTTAATGGGTTCTAAATGTGGCGCGAGGGTGAAGCAACCTGCAGCAACCGGCAAAAGTGCAGGCTTTTGCTGGAATTTTGGGCTCGGACGATGATGGGGATGAACGGAGCCCCGGCCGAAAGGCGCGCGGCGGCTCGAGGCGGTGACGGCAGGCAATCAGACGTGAGCGGCTTCCGGCACCAGTGACGACCGCTGCGGGATCTCGCGCTGCCCGCCGCGCCCAAACAGCATCCGCCGCTCGAAGGCGGTGGAGCGCATGATCGGATAACGCTCGAACACCTTCTTCCGGAAGGTCGGGAAATCCGCCGCCATCAGGCCGAACGGCTTGGTGAGGCCCGGAACCAGGCGGGGTTCGGCGATCGTCTCGTGCAGGAACACCCGCCGGTAGAAGGCCTGATGCTCGGGACGCACGATGGCGAGGCCGAGATCGGCATTGAAGTGCTCGCACGCCATGTAGGCGAGCCGGGTCGTCAGATAGGGCAATTCCGGAACCCGCTTCACCTGGTCGGGATCGGCGACAAAGCGGGTCGGGTCGATCATGACCTCGCCGCGATCGAGCCGCGGCAGCAGGATGTCGGGGAAGACGTCGGCCGAGGTGGACTCGCGCCATTCCGAAGTCAGCACGCTGATGCGCACGGAGCTGCAGAGCTGGCCACGGAGATAGACGCCGAAGGTCCACGCGTTAGGCAACTCGTCGTAGCGGTCGGTGACGCGGGCTTCCGCGGATTCCCTGACGGCACCCTCGCGCAGATAGGCGCGGTAGCGGAGGTTGTAGATTTGCTCCTTCTCCGCGTCCGTCGCCGCGAGATGATAGTCGACGTCGGTCAGAAGCTCCGCTCCCCGTCCAACAGCCGAAATGACAGATCTGGCTGAGGACTGCATTCGAACTCCTTACCCACCACCAACAACACCACCACGCGAACCTGAGCCATTTGCCGCTGAACAACTTGCGCGCGCGTGACGATTTATTAACACCTCCTTAACGACGATGCAAAGCAATCGACGCGATAGGGTTAACCCCCGTAGCACTACGGTCGGTTCGGCAACTGCCTGAAACGACGTGCAATTTCTGGATGCGGACTCAGGCGAAGGAGCGTGAGCTGACAACCTGGAGCAGGCCCTCGCCGCGCCGTCCATGCGAAGCGTTGAGGAGCTGGCGCATCCGCACGGCGGGCACCGGACGGCTGAACAGATAGCCTTGCGCCTCGGAGACGGTGCCGTCTGCGCTGATCAGCTCGAGCTGCTCATTGGTCTCGATGCCCTCGACCACCACGGCCATGCCGAGGTCGGCCGACAGCCGCGCCACGCCACGCAGCAGCGTCAGCGGCCGGTCGGTGTCGATGCCCTCGAGGAAGGAGCGGTCGATCTTCACCTTCTGCATCGGGAAATTGTGCAGATAGCTGAGGCTGGAATAGCCGGTGCCGAAATCGTCGAGCGAGATGCGCACGCCGAGCGCATGCAGTTGCGACAGCGTGTCGTGGGTGAGCTGGGTGTTACGAAGCAGCGAGGACTCCGTGATCTCGATCTCCAGCCGGTGGGCCGGCAGCCCCGAGACCTCGAGCGCGTAGCGGATTTCGCTGAGCACGTCGCGCTGGTGGAATTGCTGCGGCGAGAAGTTGACGGCGACGCTGACGCCGTCGGGCCACTTCATGCATTCCATGCAGGCGCGGCGCAGGATCCAGCGGCCGAGATCGACGATCAGCCCCATGTCTTCGGCGACCGGGATGATGTCGACCGGCGAGACCGTGCCGCGCACCGGATGATTCCAGCGCAGCAGCGCCTCGCAGGTCGTGATCTTGCCGGACTTCAGATTGACCAGCGGCTGGTAGAACAGCTCGAACTCCTCGTTGGCCAGCGCCTTGCGCAGGTCGAGCTCGAGAATGCGGCGGGCCTCGACGGTGGCCGCCATCTCGTCGCGGAAGAAGCAGAAGGTGCCGCGGCCGTCGGCCTTGGCGCGGTAGAGCGCCATGTCGGCGTTCTTGAGCAGCGTGTCGGCCCTGACGTCGCCGTCCGGCGAGGTCAGCGCGATGCCGACGCTGGCGCCGATCTCGACCAGGTGATTGTCGATGCGATAGCGCTCGCTCAGGCGTTCGACGATGCGGCGGGCGAGGCTCGCGGCATCCTCGGCGGAGCTGATGTTCTGCTGGAACACGACGAACTCGTCGCCGCCGAAGCGGGCGACGAAATCCTCGGGACGCAACATCTCGCGCAGGCGGTTGGCGACCGCGCACAGGAGCTGGTCGCCGCAGGGATGGCCGAGCGTGTCGTTGACCTGCTTGAACTGGTCGAGATCGACGAACAGCAGCGCCGAGAGGCGCTCGGCGTCGTGCGAGATCGCCAGCAACCGTTCGATCTCGTCGCGGAACGAGACCCGGTTGGGCAACGCCGTGAGCTCGTCATAGCGGGCGAGATGGGTGATCCGGGCTTCCGCGTTGGTACGCTCGGTGATGTCTTCCAGCAGCAGCACCGTGCCACCGCCAGTCATCGGCTGGAACGTCCAGGCGAGCGCGCGGCCGCGCGCGGAATCCGGGTCGGCGGTGACGATCTCGCAGATCCGCGCATGCTCGATCTCGGCCAGGATCTGCTTGCCGCTCTCCGCCGAGATTGAGCCGGCGGCGATACAGGCCGATACGATGTCGGCAGCGGTGGCGCCACGCTTGACCAGATCTTCGGGCAACGCCATCAGCTCGCCGAAGCGATGGTTCATCACCGCAAGGCGGCCGTCGGCGCGAAACATGCACAGGCCATGCGGCATGTTGTTGAGCGCGGTGTCGAACTGGCTTGCCAGCGCGGACTCACGAAAGCTCGAGGTCAGCGCCTTGACGAAGATCGCATGCAGGCTGAGATTGATGTTCTTCAGCCCGACGAAGAAGAACACGAGCAGGACGGCGAGCCCGATGTGGTAGAAGCCGCCATGCAGCAGCAGCGCGAGCGACATCGGTGCGCAGGCGAGCGCGACGTGCCACTGGATCACCCGGGGCTGGCCGTAATTGCGGGCGGCGCCGCCCGCGGTGTAGCCGATGCCGATGGCGACACAGAGCATGTCGGCAATCGGATCGTCATTGTTGTAGATGACGACGAAGGACCACAGGCCGAGCACCGCCGCATAGCTGAGCGCGCCGAGCCAGTAGCGCGGCTCCAGGTGCTTGGCCTCCTCGAACGACAGTGGGTGCGTGCGGTTTTCGTATCCGCGCATCTGGAACGCGCGCGCGGTGCCGATCGCGATCAGCAGAAATGCGAGCGGCCACAGCCAGACATCGCCTGTCTTCAGCGCAGTCATGACCGCGGCCACGGCCGCGGAGGCCGAGCCCAGGAAAATCGCCCAGAAATTCTGCACCATAGAGTTGATGAGAGCGGCGTAGAGTATCGGCTCCAGCTCGTCTCGATCGCTCTGCTTCTGGTCGGCCAGCTGCATCGGCTTGTTACGCGTCCTGTTTGGCGCGTACTTTTACCCAGACCTGATGAAGCCTTTCTGAGGGAACATCGTTAAAGTCGAGTTGTTTTTCGGCAATAGCGAACAAATTTCCGCTGAAATATCAAGCAACTAGGCAAGCGTTGCCGGGCACAAGGTGAAGGAAAGCTTGCGTCCTGCACCAAACCCCGAAAAAATCGGCATGTTTTTTCGAAAACATCGCGCGTCTGAACGCGCAATGTCTTAGCCCCGATGTTTCAACGCGAACCTGTATCCACTTCGCCCGCAGGCGCTCTAGCCGGGTGTCGAGGRCAGCAGCGGCGACCATGCCGGGTCGGAGGCGAAGCCCGGCGTCGGCACCTTGAGCTCGTTGCGGCCGGAGATGTCGACGGAGAACAGCGACGGCCCGCCGCTGCCGCCGGGGTCGCGGAAGAACATCAGCACGCGGCCGTTCGGCGAGAAGGTCGGCCCTTCGTTGTGATAGCCCGAGGTGAGCAGACGCTCGCCGGAGCCGTCCGGCTTCATGACGCCGATCGAGAACTGCCCGCCGCCCTGCCTGGTGAAGGCGATGTAATCGCCGCGCGGCGACCACACCGGCGTCGAATAGGTGGCGTTGGTGTCGTCCTTGGAGAAGGAGATGCGCTGCGCCTGTCCGCCGCCCGCGGCCATCACATAGATCTGCGACCTGCCGCCGCGATCGGACTCGAAGCAGATGCGGGTGCCGTCCGGTGAGTAGGATGGAGAGGTGTCGATCGCCGGCGTGTCGGTGAGGCGCGTGGTCGAGCGCGAGCGCAGATCCATCACGAACAGGTTCGAATTGCCGCCCTGCTGCAGGCTCATGATGACGCGCTGACCGTCCGGCGAGAAGCGCGGCGCAAAGGTCATGCCGGGGAAATTGCCGACGATCTCGCGCTGGCCGGTCTCGATGTTGAAGAGATAGACCTTCGGATCGCCCTGGCCGAACTCCATGTAGGTGATCTCTTGCGAGTTCGGCGAGAAGCGCGGCGTCAGCACGAGGTCGGAGCCGCGGGTCAGATAGCGCACATTGGCGCCGTCCTGGTCCATCATCGCGAGCCGCTTGACGCGACGCTCCTTTGGCCCGGTCTCGTCCACGAACACCACGCGGCTGTCGAAATAGCCCTTTTCGCCGGTCATCTGCTCATAGATCTGGTCGGAGATGATGTGGGCGATACGGCGCCAATATTCCGGCGAGGTGAAATATTGCTGGCCCGCAAGCTGCTGGCCCGTGATGACGTCCCACAGGCGGAATTCCGCCTTGAGCCTTCCGTCCTGTCCCCGCGTCATACGGCCGGTGACGAGGGCCTGGGCGTTGATGGTCTTCCAGTTCTGGAATTGCGGCGCGACGTCGATGTTGCTGATGCGCTCGATGAAAGCGGCCTGGTCGATCGGTGCGAACAGGCCCGACCGCTTCAGATTGTTGGTGATGACCTGGGTGACGCCGTTGCTGACGTCGCCGTCGGCGGGCGAGCCCGGCACGAAGTTGGAGATCGCGATCGGGATCGGCCGAAACTCCGTTGGATTGAGTTCGAGCCGCTTTTGGCCCTGGGCCAGGGCATGTCCGCCCCCGAGCGTCGCGAGCGCCGATCCTGTCAGCGTCATGAAGCGGCGGCGGTTCATCGATAGGACGTCATTCATCGCAAAATTCTTTTGTTCGGATGTCACAACATGTCTTTCAGGCCGAAGCGCATCGGAATGGTCTTCCAGGTGTCATACTGCTGCTTTGGCAGGAACGAATAGACCTGACACTGCACGATGGCGCGCTTGGCGCTCTCCGCCACCGCCTGAGCAATCGACCGAGACGGGCCGCGAACCGCGACGATAACCGGCTCGGACGCAAGCGAGCCGTCGATTTTCATCGGGATATCGATGTCAGCCTCGTATTGCTCGGCGTCTTGCCCGTTATAGGTGGGCGTGAAGCAGCGCCGGACCGCATTCGTGAACGCGCCTCCCCACGTCGCAACGTTGTTGGCAGCTGTCCCGGTCGTCGATCCCAGCGCAGCCGACGCATTCAGCGCCGCGCCGGAGAGCTCGTGCCGGGTCGCCGCGCGCTTGTCGAGGTCGCGCTGGATCTGCGCGGGATCGAAGCTGCGCTCCTTGGGCTTCGGTTGCTGCTGCGGCTGCACCGCCGCGACCTTCTGCTCGACGGGCTTCGGCGGCGGCTTCTTGGTCTCCAGCTTCTTCTGGAGCTCGGCGATCGGATCTTCCTTGGCCGGATCAGGCTTCTTTTCCTGCGGCTTCGGCTCTTCCTTCGGCTTCGCCTCGGCGACGGGCTTCGGCGGCTCGGGCTTCTTCTCGACCGGCTTCTCGACGGGTTTCGGCGGCGGCTCGGGCGTCGAGTTGGTCTTGATCAGCTCTTTCTTCTCGGTGACCTTGCCGACGGCGTCTTCCTCGGGCTTGGCTTCCGCGATCTTCTCGACCTTGGGCTTCGGCTCTTCCTTCTTGCCGGTCTTCTGCCCCGACATCATCTGCGCAAGCTGATCGGTGGAGATGATGTCGATCGGAAGCGACTCTTCCGCGACAAAGGCCTTGCTGCTAAAGGTGACCAGTCCCCATCCAAGCACGAGGACGTGGAGGGCAATCGACGCAACGAGTGTCTTGTCGACGTTCACCTTCACCGGTTTACCCCTGATCCGCCTCGGTCACGAGCGCCAGCTTCTTGAAGCCCGCGCCGGACAACAGGCCCATGACCTTGGCCACCGTTCCGTAATCCGCCTTCTTGTCCGCGCGAAGATAGATGCGCTCCTCGAGCCCGCCGCGCGCGTCCGTGATCGCCTTCAGCTTCGGGATCAACTCGTTGATCGCGATCTCGGCGTCGTTGATGAAGACCTTGCCCTTGATGTCGACCGACATCTGGACTGGCTTCTGGTCGTTGTTTTCGAGGCTCTTGGCCTGGGTCTGAGGCAGGTCGAGCGGCACGCCGACCGTTAACATCGGCGCCGACACCATGAAGATGATGAGCAGCACCAGCATCACGTCGACCATCGGCGTGACGTTGATCTCGGCCACGACCGGCTTGCGCCGGCCGCGGCGCCCGCCGCCTCCGGACGAACTGGCTACGTTCATCGCCATGATCGAGTGCCCAAATTGCCCCTCACACTATACATTCCGTCCGTCAGCCCCGCTCGTCGATCTGACGCGACAGAATGGCGGAAAATTCATCGGCGAAACCTTCGAGCCGCTGGGCCTGCCGGTTCACCTCGGAAGTGAACTTATTGTAGAAAATAGTGGCAGGAATGGCGGCGATAAGGCCGACGGCGGTCGCAAACAGCGCTTCCGCGATGCCCGGCGCGACCACCGCCAGGGAGGTATTTTTCGACGCCGCGATCGACTGGAAGCTCGACATGATGCCCCAGACCGTGCCGAACAGGCCGACAAAGGGGCCGGCGGAGCCGACGGTAGCGAGCACCAGCAGCCGGCGTTCCAGCCGCTCGACCTCGCGGGCGATCGAGACGTTCATCACCTTGTCGATGCGCATCTGAAGGCCCGCGACCGAGCGGGCGTGGCTCTCGAACGAGCGCTTCCACTCGCGCATGGCGGCGACGAAGCAGGCCGCCATGGAATGCGTCGGCTTGGCCGAGAGCGTGCGATAGAGCTCCTCGATCGACTCGCCGGACCAGAATGCCTGCTCGAACCGGTCCATCGAGCGCCGCGTGCGCGCATAAAGAAAGATCTTGTCGATCGCGATGGCCCAGACCCAGACCGAGCAGGCGAGAAGCCCCAGCATCACCGCTTTCACGATCCAGTGAGCCTGCCAGAACAGCGCAATCAGCGACACGTCCGCGGAAGCGGCAACCGGAAGGGCTGACTGAGCCACGTCGGCCGGATTCATAAGCAGTATCCTCTCAAGGCGATCATTTACCTGACCTCTCCGGCCAGCAAATGGCTGCCGGTTCCCCAACAGCCGCGCTAGCACCGGCGCGGCCGGCAAGCCCGCTCAAAGCCTTGTCTTTCTGGGGTACAGGGGCTCGTCCAAAGCCGGCCGCCTGCATTCCCTGCCAAGATGTCAAAACTATGGGCCTCGAGCACGGCTCCGGGCACGACTGTCCGCAATTACCAGAGCCCGCCGATGGTTAATGTGCGGTTACCACGGCCGAATTTGGCTGCCAGAAAGGTAGGCAGCGCAGGCGGTTGGCCGCTTTGCCGCGGAGGGAGGCGCTACGTGCCTGCCGACGTATTCGAGCCGCCCGCTCAGGGCGAGATCGGTTCCTTCCCCCCTTGCGGGGGAGGGCTAGGGAGAGGGGTACCACACGGGGGCTCCCGCCGTGATAAAATCGGAGGCACGCAACGAGCACCTTTTCCTGGGCTCCCCCTCTCCCCCGCCCTCCCCCCGCAAGGGGGGAGCGCAGTGGGACTCGTGGCGCTACGACACTACGCAACGGGCGCCCCTTCTGGAACCTTCTCCCCTGCCCACCCCGAAATCGCAGGGAGCTTAGCGTGCGCCACAGCTACACCACGACCACATGCTCCATCTCGCATCTCGCGGCGGGCACGAGCTGATAGGCTGCGCTCGCGGACAACAACGTGCCGGCATCACCGGCCCAGCCTGAGGAGCGTCCAGTGCCGAAACCACAAACCAATGTGCGGTGGATGGCCGCCGCGATCATATCGATCTGCCTCACAGCCTTTGACCCCGCGCGCGCGGCGTCGGTCGCACCGGTCGCCGCGCAAAACGGCATGGTGGTGTCCGCGCAGCATCTGGCGACCCAGGTGGGTGTCGATGTGCTGAAGCGCGGCGGCAATGCCGTCGATGCCGCTGTGGCCGTCGGTTATGCCTTGGCCGTCGTCTATCCGGCCGCCGGCAATCTCGGTGGTGGCGGCTTCATGACGATCCAGCTCGCCGACGGCCGCAAGACCTTCCTCGATTTCCGCGAGACCGCGCCCAAGGCGGCGACGGCCAATATGTATCTCGACAAGGATGGCAACGTCATCAAGGGCATCTCGACCAAGGGACATCTGGCTGTGGGTGTGCCAGGCTCCGTCTCGGGCATGGAATATGCGCGCGAAAAATACGGCACCATGAAGCGCGCCGACCTGCTCGCTCCCGCGATCCAGTTCGCCGAACAGGGATTTGTGCTCGACCAGGGCGACATCGACCTGCTGCGCACGGCAACCGACGATTTCAAGGACGATCCGGCATCGAGCGCCATCTTCCTCAACAACGGCCAGCCGTTCGGCGTGGGCGATCGACTGCTGCAATCCGAACTGGCGAAAACCCTGCGCGAGATCAGCAGCAAAGGCACCGACGGCTTCTACAAGGGCTGGGTCGGCAGCGCCATCGTGGCATCGAGCCAGGCCGGCAAAGGCCTGCTGACGCAGGACGACCTCGACGGCTACAAGACGCGCGAGCTCGCACCTGTCGAATGCGACTATCGCGGCTATCACGTGATTTCCGCGCCGCCACCGAGCTCGGGCGGCGTCGTCATCTGCGAGATCCTGAATATCCTGGAGGGCTATCCTCTGAAGGAGCTGGGCTACCATTCCGCGCAGGCCGTGCACGTGCAGATCGAGGCCATGCGGCATGCCTACGTGGACCGCAACAGCTATCTCGGCGATCCGGATTTCGTGAAGAATCCGCTCGACCGCCTGCTCGACAAGAATTACGCGACCAAGATCCGCGCCGTGATCGATCCGAGCAAGGCCGGGATCTCCAAGGACATCAAGCCGGGCGTCGCGCCGCACGAGGGCAGCAACACCACGCACTATTCAATCGCGGACAAGGACGGCAACGCGGTATCGGTGACGTACACGCTGAACGATTGGTTCGGCGCCAAGGTGACGGCGGCCAAGACCGGCGTGCTGCTGAACGACGAAATGGACGACTTCACGGCCAAGGTCGGCGTGCCGAACCTGTATGGCCTGGTGCAGGGTGAGGCGAATTCCATCGCTCCGGGCAAGCGACCGCTGTCTTCGATGAGCCCGACCATCGTCACCAAGGACGGCAAGACCGTCATGGTGGTGGGCACGCCCGGCGGCAGCCGCATCATCACGGCGGTCCTGCAGACCATGATCAATGCGATCGACTACGGCATGAACGCGCAGGAGGCCGTCGACATGCCGCGCATCCACCAGCAATGGCTGCCTGATATGACCAATGTCGAGGACTATGCACTGTCACCGGACACGCGCAAGATCCTGGAAGGCATGGGCCACAAATTCGGACCGCCGCAGCCGGCCAACCATTTGGCGGTCATCATCGTCGGCGCGCCGGCGCTGAACGGCGAGCAAGTCGGCAATAATCGTTACTACGGTGCGAACGATCCACGTCGCAACAGTGGGCTGGCGGCGGGGTATTGAGAGAACGCGTAGGGTGGGCAAAGGCGCGACGCGCCGTGYCCACCGCTTCTGTAGAAGCGGTCGAGGTGGGCACGCTTCCGCCTTCGCTCTTCGAGCTACGGCGGACAAGTCGCTTTGCCCACCCTACGGGAGCTCTGCCCGGAAGTCGCGCCCCCTCACCATTTCTCCTTCGAGGTCCGCACATCGAGCTCGAACGACCAGGCGCGCTCGGGCTGGCGATAGAGGAAGGCGAAGGCATCGACGATGCCATCGATGTCGATCAGGCTGTCCTCACGGCCGGCCGCATCCGGGAATCGTGAAAAGATCTTGTCGCCGGCGATCGCGCCGTCGACCACGACATGGCCGACATGGATGCCGTCGCTCGCGTATTCCTTGGCCATCGCCTGCGCCAGCGTGCGCAGGCCGGCCTTGGATGAGTTGAAGGCGCCGTAGCCGGAGCGTCCGCGCAGCGAGGCACTGGCGCCCGTGAACAGCAGCGTGCCGGTCTTCTTCGGCACCATCCGCCGCACCGCCTCGCGGCCGAACAGGAAGCCGCCGAAGCAGACCACGCGCCAGGCATTCTCGAAATAGTCGGCATCCATCTCGATGATCTTGCCGGGCGTGTTGTTGCCGGCGTTGTAGATGGCGAGGTCGAGGTTGTCGCCGGCGGCATCGAACAGCGCGACGATGTCCCCCTCCCTGGTCGCATCGGCAACGAAGGGCACGGCTGCGCCGCCCGCCTTCGTGATGTCGTCTACAACGGCCTGCAAGGCAGACAGCGTCCGGCCCGCGACGATCACCTTGAGCCCATCGGCCGCAAAACGCTTGCAAAGCCGGGCTCCGAGCCCGCGGTCCGGACCAACGCCGATCACGATTGCCGTCTTCATTGCAACTCTCCGAAGGTTGATAGGGTCAGGCCGCCGAGGCGGGCTCGGGGCAATTGGTCAATCGCGCGGGATTGCCGATCGCGGTGCAGCCAGCGGGCACGTCACCGGTCACAACAGTGCCGGCGCCGATCTTTGCGAAATCGCCGATATTGATGTCACCGAGAATGGTCGCGCCGCCGCCGATGTAGACACCGCGGCCGATGCGCGGCGAGCGCGTCGGCAATTCACCGCGACGGCCGATGCTGACGTTCTGGAGCATGGTGACCTCGTCGCCGATCACTACATGCGCACCAATCACGATGCCGGTGGCGTGGTCGAGATAGACGGACGATCCAATGGATGCGGCCGGATGAATGCTGACCTGCAAGAGGTTCGACGCCTCGTTCTGAAACAGCAGCGCCGCGTCGCGATGGTCACGACGCCAGAGCCAGTTCGAGACGCGCCAGGCTTGCAGCGCGACGTAGCCCTTGTAATGCAGCAGCGGCGGCAGCAGGTCGGTGATGGCGGGATCGCGCAATGCGATGGCCTGCAGATCTCGGCCGGCGGTTTCGATCAGCTCTGGCTCGCCTTGAAAGGCGTCGCGGGAATAGGACGTGAAGCGCGTGCGCCCGGTGGTGCCGCTGCCGAGCCGCTGCCCGATCAAATCGGCCAAGGCGGCGGCAAAATCATCATGAGCGAGAATGGCACGCGCAAGGGCCTTGCCGAACACGGGGTCTGCATCGGCCGCGCGCTGTGCCTCGCTGCGGACCTGTTGCCAGAGGCCGTCGCTCGCCGTGATCGCAGCTTCCGCCATTGTCGCCTCCGGTCCGCCCACTCTTGTGAAGACGAATATAGGCGGTCCGGATCGGGGCGCCAGTCACGCCGCCGGGACGCGCTTGCTCTCGCCCTCAGGACCGGGCCGGGCCCGCTTGCGCAGGCTGAGTGCGTAGAGCCAGCTGCCCGCCGCAATGAGCACCGGCAGGACGAAGAGCGCGACATCGCGGAGCAGGATCATGGGGCGATGCTCCCCTTTGCAAACGAGACCGCGCGGCTGAGTGCGTACGAGGCGAACCAATAGAGATAAAGGCTGAGAAAGAACCGCCAGGATTCGCCGAGCTGCCACTGCGGATAGAGCTGGACTTCCGTCGGCCATCCATTGAGGAACGCGATCGCCACCGGCACGATGTTTCCGAACCGGTCGAACAGCGCCGAGGCGCGCTCGAGGAGCGCGATGCGCTGGCTGATCTCTTTGCGTTCGGCGTTGGTCATGGTCGTCCCCGTCAGCGCGCGGGAGGTGCGCCGTCAGGGCTTGGTCGGGCGTGGTGCGGATCGGGTTCTACCGGTCCTGCACATGTACGTGATCAACGCCGCAGAACGCACGCCCGCCGGCGCAGAGGCGAAAATGACAATCGGGATCGGACGCGCAACTGCCATAGACCAAGCCGATGTAACCCAGCACCGCTAGGGCGGTCACGGTAAGCAGCAGGCGGGTGTAGAGGTCCATGATGCGCGTCGTCCAGCAGCGCGGCGGATTGAGGTGGCACGCGCAAGTCTTGGTGTCGGATCGTCGGCAGTTGGTTCTAGTCCCCTAAGACCAAACCGCCCGCCTGCGGGTTGCGCAGGCGGGCGGCTCGGGGCCATCAGGACTTTGGGGGCATGCGCCTGAAGGCTTTGAGAGGCAGACCCCGGATCAGCCTTTTAGATCAGCCTTGCGGCTGGTCGGTCGGCGGCGGGGTCGGGCGCGTCTTGTGCTGCGCCATGAACTGGTCGAACTCTTCCTTGTCCTTGGCGTGACGCAGACGGTCGAGGAAGTTCCTGAACTCGACCTGCTCTTCCTCAAGCCGCTGCAGCGTCTCGGTGCGGTATTCGTCGAAGGCACGGTTGCCGCTCGAGGGTGGGCCGAAGCCGAAGCCGAAACCACGGCGCTCCATGCGGCCGCGCATGCGGTCCATCTTGTACTGCATCCGCTCCATCTTGTTCTGCCAGCGATCCTGGTGGCTCCAGCAACCCATTTTTCTGCTCCCGAGTGTGAAAAAGAGAAGGGCAAGTCCGATCGGCCACCAGATGATGAAGCCGAGGATGGTCACGGCGATCCAGCCGGGATGCCAGGGCGTATCGAGCATGTGGGGGCGCTCATAGCGTTCGTCAGAGGAACCGCGCCATCGATTGACATCAGCGGTGTAGGCCATTTCCATCTCCATCACGGCACCAGCGCCGTTGTGAATGTAAATAACATTTACATAGCTAGACCATCCCGCGATTTTGTCAAGCCGGCCGCCTGACAGGGTCGCCGAATTATTTGCGCAATTTTATTTCGGCTTGCCCCAGGGGCCGCCGGGCGGCAGGCCAGAACCGGAGGATGCCTCCGGTGGCACCGGCGGCGGCTCGGCGCTTCGTGCCGGCGGACGGCGGTCGGTCGGGAAGCCGAGGCCGCGGAGATAGATCAGCACCTCGGCTTCGAGCAGGTCATCCGGCGACATCGGCAATTTTCGCCGCGCGGCGTCGCCGCGTGAGAACAGCGAGGCCACGCCGTGGGCCATCGACCAGATGTGCAGCGCCATCATCATCGCTGGTGGCCGCGGCGTGCCGGGCGGCGCCAGCGCCGCAAGCCGTTCGGCGGCGGCGCGAATGATGTTGAAGGCGCGTTCACTGGCGGCCTGCAGGGCCGGATTTGAATCGACTGGCACGCCTGATTCGAACATCGCGTTGTAGAAGGCAGGCTCCTCGCGGGCAAAGGCGAGATAGGCCTTGCCGACGCGTTCGAACGCCGTGACCGTATCCGGGCGCCCGTCGTCCCAGGCCGCGGTCAGGCGCTGCTCGAACTGCTCGAAGCCGCGCTGCGCGATCGAGGACAGCAACTCCTCGCGGTCGCGGAAATGCCGGTAAGGCGCCGCCGCGCTGACGCCGGCCATGCGCGCGGCATCGGCAAAGGTGAAGCCGGCCGCGCCCTTCTCGGCGATCAGCCCGAGGGCAGCCTGCAACAGGGCTTCCTTCAGATTGCCGTGGTGATAGCCGCGCTCGGTGCGGCCCTGGTCCTTACGCCAGCTCATGTGAACAGCTTTTACATGAGCCGGGCGTGAAGTCACTAGCGCAGGCCGGATTTGATTAACCGGCCAACTCGTCATTCCGGGGGCGGCTCGACCCGGGGCTGCTCGACGAGCCGAACCCGGAATCTCGAGATTTCCGGGCTCGCGTGTGCGCGCCCCCGGAATGACACGGCCTAGCCGCCGGGAATCGGCAGCACCGGCATGATCTCGACGCGTTCGCCGGGGAAGATCGCGAAGTGCGGGTGGTTCTCGAACATCTTGGCTGCGGCCTCATGGGACGCGGCGCGGACCACGGTGAAGGCGCCCATCTCGTTGGCGATGTCGGCGACGCCCTTGCCGTCGACCTTCTTGGTCTTGCCGAGAGGGCCGCCCATGGCCTGGATCGCACCTTGATGCTTCTCGACCCAGCCTTTCCAGGCCGCCATGCCCTCCTGCTCCTTCGCCTTCCGCGCGGTCTCCGACATCGCGTTCCATGCGGCCCATTGCGGGCTGGTCTTGCTGCCCAGGAAAACGGCGAGATAGGTATCGGTGCTCATTGGTTCTCTCCTTTGTTGATGGGTGATGGATTGACGAGCCGCGAATGATCCGCGGCCGTCTCGGCTACGTCTTCAGATCGTCGAAACCGGCGGCGGCTGCCTGCACCTCCGGCGGAAAGTCGGCCATCTCCTGCACCTGCCGGATCTCGATGACTTCATTGGCGGAGGCCGGGCACTTCTTCGCCCAGGCGATCGCCTCCTGGCGCGAGGCAACCTCGATCATCCAGTAGCCGCCCAGAACTTCCTTGGCTTCGGCGAAGGGGCCGTCGGTCACGATGGGCTCACCGGTCGCGAACGAGACGCGCGCGCCCATCGACGGCGGGTGCAGGCCGTCGAGCGTGATCAGCACGCCGGCATCCTTCAGCGCCTCGTTGTAGCGCATCATCGCGGCGACGCGTTCGGGATCGAGTTGCACGTCCGGCGGCGCGGTCTCGTAGCCGAGCGGAATCATCAGCATCATGAATCGCATGAGCAGTCCTTGCTTGCTTTGTCGTTTCGGGTTTGCGCGGCGCGGCGCCACCCCCGGAAGGACGGGAGCGGCGGCCCGGGCCGCCCACCCTTACCTCTAAGACGAACCAACCTTTACGGAACCGACAAGGTGATGAAAATTATTCCGGAGGTCATTGCGCCGGCCGCTAGCGCGGCTGTGGCAGGAAACGCCCATCCGTCCGGGCCGCGCCGAAATAGACGTCGATGCGGCTGACCTTGCCACCCGCAAAGGTGAAGAACTCCGTGTTGCGAAAGCTCCTGCCATCTTTCGCCAGACAGAGATAGGTGACGAAGGCCTCGTCGCCCCGGACGAAAATCCGCTCGATGTCGTGTCGCGCGATCCAGCCGGTGTCCTTCCAGCAGCGCTCGAAATAGGCCGCCTTGTCGAGGTCGTCGTCGAACGGACTGGTGAAGCGGAAATCGTCGGCCAGTGCGTCGGCGACCCGTTGCCGGTCGTTGCCGAGATAGGCTGCGAAGAGGTCTCGAATCAGGCGCTCGCAGTCGTCGGGCATTGATGGTCTCCGCAGAGAAGCTCCTCTTGAAGACGATGCACGAACGCGTGCCCCGACATTGCTCGCCGAATTTCAACAGGGACGATGCGAAAATATCGCGAGGCGGGTCCGTACGATTACGGACCGACTATGTCCACCGCCGTGCATATAGGACGAGAATCTTCGCGCGCAGAACAACATGGCCAAGGCCGGAGACCGCGCAGCTTCCTGCAAGGGTTTACAGTTGATCAACGCGTGCATGCAACTTTTTCGGGAAGGCCAATTGCAGCCCGGCCGACGCATAGTTGAACCATTCCGGGGACCTTCAAGTGTTCAATTTCAACAGCAAGGCCAAAGTCCAGCACGCGCTCGCGGAAGTCGACGCCCTTGATCGCTCGCAGGCCGTCATCGAATTCGATCTCGATGGCACCATCCTCGATGCCAACGAGAACCTTCTGAAAATGAGCGGCTATTCGCTCGCCGAGATCAAGGGCAAGCATCACAGCATCTTCGTCACCCCGGCCGAACGCGAGAGCGCCCGCTACCGCGACTTCTGGGCCAGCCTGAACCGCGGCGAATTCCAGACCACGCAATACAAGCGCTTCGGCAAGAACGGCAAGGAAGTCTGGGTTCATGCCTCCTACGCCCCGCTGCTGGACAAGAACGGCAAGGTGGTCAGCTTCATCAAGTTCGCCACCGACATCACGGCGTACAAGATCAAGACCATGGAAGACTCCGGCAAGATCGCCGCGATCAACCGCGCGCAGGCCGTGATCGAGTTCAACATGGACGGCACCATCGTCACCGCCAACGAGAACTTCCTGGGCGCGATGGGCTATTCGCTCGACGAGATCAGGGGCAAGCATCACAGCATGTTCGTGACGCCCGAGGACCGCGCGAGTTCGACCTATGCCGCGTTCTGGGCCAGGCTGAACCGCGGCGAGTTCGAGGCGGCCGAATACAAGCGGCTCGGCAAGGGCGGCAAGGAGATCTGGATTCTCGCGACCTACAACCCGATCCTCGACGAGACCGGCAAGCCGTTCAAGGTGGTGAAGTTCGCAACCGACATCACCGCGCAGAAGATGAAGGCCGCCGACAATGACGGCCAGCTCGCCGCGATCCAGAAGTCGCAGGCGGTGATCGAGTTCAACATGGACGGCACGATCCGCACCGCCAACGAGAATTTTCTCAAGGCGGTGGGCTATTCGCTGGCCGAGATCAAGGGCCGGCACCATTCCATGTTCGTCGAGCCGAACGAGAGGAATTCGGCGGCCTACCGCCAGTTCTGGGAGACGCTCAACCGCGGCGAATACCAGGCCGCCGAATACAGGCGGATCGCCAAGGGCGGCCGCGAAATCTGGATCCAGGCGTCCTACAATCCGATTCTGGATCTCAACGGAAAACCTACAAGGTGGTGAAATACGCCACCGACATCACCGCGCAGGCGATCGGCCGCAAGAAGGCCGACAATGCGCGCGGGCTGATCGAGGCGGTCGCGGCCGGCAGCGAGCAGATGAGCGCCTCGATCCGCGAGATCTCCGAGACCATGGCGAAATCGCGCGAGACCTCCAAGGTCGCGACCACCAGGGTCGAGTCCGCGGACGGTCAGGCTCAGAAGTTGACTGCAGCGGCCCAGGCCATGAGCGGCATCGTCGAGATGATTTCGGGCATCACCAGTCAGATCAACCTGCTTGCGCTCAACGCCACGATCGAATCGGCGCGGGCGGGCGAAGCGGGCCGCGGCTTTGCCGTGGTCGCCTCCGAGGTGAAGAACCTCGCCAGCCAGGCCAAGCAGGCCACCGACACGATCACCTCCGAAATCGACACGCTGAACACCATCTCGGGCGACGTTGCGAGCTCGCTCACCGCGATCAAGGCCGCGATCGCCGGCGTCAACGAGTTCATCGCCTCCACCGCGGCCGCAGTCGAGGAGCAGAGCATCGTGACCTCCGACATGTCGTCGAACATGCAGCGCGCATCGGCGGAGCTGGCGTAAGCTCTCGCTTTATCACGATCCCCGTCATCCTTCGAGGGCCGCTGAAGAAGCGGCCACCTCAGGGGTGACGGAGAGAGAGACCGACGCTCTTACCCTACCGCTCCCAGCGTCGCGTCGCTTCACTCGCCCCTTCCGGCAGCATCTCGAAGACCGGCGAGGCCAACACCGCATGCACATGCAGCATGGTCRCTCCCGAATTGCGAAAACCGTGCTTGCGGCCGGCGGGAACCAGCAGCGCCTGTCCGGCCGTCACCGTGATACGCCGGGCTTCGACCCACATCTCCGCCTCGCCCGCCCGCACGGTGAGCACCTCCTCGACCGTGTGGCTGTGCGTCGGCGCACCGGCGCCGGGATCGACCCATTGCTCGAAGATGCAGAGCGCGGTCGCGCCGTTGCGCGCGGATGTGACCATGCGGGTCTTCACACCTGGCCGCCATTCCTCGAGCGGGATCGTGCTGGGATCGATGAGCATGGCCTGGAGCCCTTCTTGCCGGGACGAAAGCGAAGTAAAAGGAGCCGGCGCTCGTGCGCGCCCCTTTCGAACACAGGACAGATTAGCAAATGCCGCAGGCCCCACAAAACGTCGCCCTCGTCACCGGAGCCGCGCGAGGTATCGGGCTGGCGACGGCCAAGAAATTCCTGGCCGAAGGGTGGCGCGTCGCGCTGCTCGATATCGAGGGGGAGCTGCAGGCAGGCGCGACGGCGGCCCTGAAGAATCCCGATAACACGCTGGCAATCACCTGCAACGTGTCCGATGCAGCCGCCGTAGGAGCTGCAATGGTGGCGGTCATGAGCCGCTTCGGTCGGCTCGATGCTCTCGTCAACAACGCCGGCGTCGCCGTGTTCGCGCCAGTGCTGGAGACCAGCGACGCCGACTGGAACAGGATCATGGCGGTCAATCTCACCGGCCCGTTCCTGTGCACCAAGGCGGCCGCGCCGCTGATGCGCGAGCAAGGCGGCGGCGCCATCGTCAACGTCACCTCGATCTCGGCGGTGCGCGCCTCGACCCTGCGTTCGGCCTATGGCACCAGCAAGGCGGGCCTTGCGCACCTGACCAAGCAGCTCGCGGTCGAGCTCGCCTCGCTCAACATCCGCGTCAACGCAGTCGCGCCGGGGCCGGTCGACACCGCGATGGCGAAGCAGGTGCACAGCAGGGAGATCCGCGCCGACTATCACGACGCCATTCCGCTCAACCGCTACGGCCTGGAGGAGGAACTCGCCGAAGCGATCTATTTCCTGTGCTCGGAACGATCGAGCTACATCACCGGCCAAATTTTGGCCGTCGATGGCGGCTTCGATGCGGCTGGCATCGGCCTGCCGACGCTGCGCGGCGAACGGCGGAACGGGTGAACGTCGTAGGGTGGGCAAAGGCGCGCAAGCGCCGCGCCCACCTTCCCTCCAGATTTGCGATGCCATTGGTGGGCGCGCTACGCTTTGCCCACCCTACGGGATCGAGTTAGTGGAGTGCTCCATGCGACGCATGTTCTTTGTGGGTGCCTGGATGCTCGCATCTGCGCTCTTTACCACCACCCCCGCCATGGCCGAAATCCGCATCATCCAGTCGCCGGGCGGAGAGGTCGGGCCGTTCCTCGACCTGTTCGAGCAGGTGCGCGAGAGCGGCGAGCGCGTGGTGATCGACGGTCCGTGCCTGTCCGCCTGCACGCTGGTGCTCAGCATCGTGCCGGGCGAGCGCATCTGCGTCACCAAACGCGCGGTACTCGGCTTCCACGCGGCGCGTTCGGTCGACCGGCGTGGGCGCTTTTATGCCGAGCCCGAAGCCTCCGACGCGGTGCTGCAGGCCTATCCCGGCCCGGTGCGCGACTGGATCAGCCGGCACGGTGGCCTCTCGTCCAGATTGCTTTTGCTGAAGGGCCGCGACCTTGCGGCGATCTATCCGCGCTGCCGCTGAGCAACAGGCGGCCGCCAGCGATGTGACCGGTTGCATCCGCCGCTGTCCGGCGATTAGGCAGTTTTGCAAAATGTCGACGATCCGGACACGAATCCGCTCAACCGCTTGGCAATGCCTGCCCAATTTACGCGGTTTGCGGCCTTTCCCGACCGTCTATGATGGTCCCGTCCAGATTGAGGCCGCTCGGGTCACGATGGCTGCAGGGCCGTCATAATCTCAGCAGTGGTCACAGACTAGGATGGTTCCGCTTTTTCAAGATTACTCATTTTCAAACCGATCGCAGGCCGTGCAGCCCATCGATTTTCACTACCGCCTGTCGGACCAGGGACGCATTGTCCTTGGCCAATTGAGCTCCCAGGAAACCGTCGAATTCGAATTGCTGTCGCGGCGCCAGCGCGAGGGCCTGATGGACCTGCCGTCCGAGCTGCGGCTGCTCGAGCTCTATGTGAAATATATCGGCTCGGGCGCAGAGGCTGCGCTCGCGCCGTCGGAGCTCGCATGGCAGGCGAGCGAGCCACTCCAGCGGCGGAGACCGCCGCGTGCGCGAACGGCGCGGCCGCGCAACTACATCCTCTCGATGATCGTGATCGCGAGCGTCAGCTTCACGCTCATCGCGTTGCTGGTGAGCTAGCAGGCAAGCACGACGGCGAAATTGCGCCGGTCACGCATTTCGTCGGGCCTAGTAGAGCCTCTGGCTAGTAGAGCCTCTGGATGGTCTGCGCCAATTCCAAAGTCGCGCAGATGAGCATACCCCAAAGTGCAAAATTGATTTGTAGCGCCGCTGCCATCGGTCGCTCCCCTTCCAAGTTACGCCCACCCCAGTTTGTAGAATTTATGAAGAAATTATTAGCGATTCTGTCGTGGAGTTTACAGCCTAATATTTCGCCAGTTGTTGTGCGATGCGATCCGCATGATTTCACGAAGCGGCCTCACTGCTCTCGCAATGTGATGCGAGAGCACGATTCCATATTGGGCCTGGCGGCCACGTCGTTTCCCTTAGGTTCCATTTAACCGGCGCGATGCAAGGCTCCGCATGCGGAGTTTGCGTGTCGCGTACCGCACCAAGGGTCCGGCATGCTGCGTCACGGCTTCGTCTTGCTCACTTTTTGCGCAGCGCTCCTCGGATGCGCGGCGGCGCCGGCGCAGGAGCGCCGACCGATCGCATGGGACGGCCTCGGCCGCGATCCGAACCAGGCCCATCACCGCTCCTCTGTCACAAAGCGGCGCGCCGCGAACCCGGCGCCTGCACAGGACAACCCCAATCAGGAGCGGGAAAGAGTGCTCGGCACCTTGCGCCCGTTCTCCGACGCGTGGTGGGTGGTCCATGACGAAATCGAGGCGGAGAACGACAGGCAGCTTGGCACGAAACTCGTGATCTGCCCTCGCTGCGTTGAACCGCCGCCGCCAAGCGATGACGCGACCGGATCGCTCCGGTGAGCGAGCACGCGGCGATCAGCCGTGTGACATGACGACGGCATGAGTGACCCACTCCCGTAACAACGGGAGTGGGATCGTGGCTTGGCGTGTCAGGCCGACGCGCCCGTCACATGCCCTCGGCCGGGCAGTTCACCATCCAGGGAATGCCGAACTTGTCGACGCACATGCCAAAGCCCTTGGCCCAGAACGTCTTGCCGAAGGGCATGGTGACGGTGCCGCCGTCGGCGAGCGCGTTGAACTTGCGCTCGCCATCCGCGGGGTCCGTGACCGTGAGCGAGACCGAAAAGCCCTGGGCTTTCTGAAAATGCTCGGGTGGCGCGTCGGAGGCCATCAGCACGCTGCCGTCGGGCAACGACATCCGCGCATGCATGATCATCTTCTCGCGGCCGGGCGCGGCGGGCATGTCCGGCGGCGCTTCCGATGAGCGCATCATGGCGTCGATCTTGCCGCCCAAAACCTTGGCGTAGAAGTTGAACGCCGCTTCGCAGGTGTAGAACAGATAGGCATTGATCATCGTTTCTCTCCTCTCCGTTTTCTTGGCGATTCCTTGGCAGTTCCTTGGCTGCTCCTTGGGGCAGCAAGCCTCGTTACTTCTCGGTGAGCTTCTTCAGGCTGGCGAGGCCGGCCTCGAAGTCTTTGCCGATCATGTTGTCCATGTTGATGAACACCTGCATCACCTTGGACATGAACGGCGCCGGACCGTACATCGCCCATGTGACCAATGTGGCATCGCCTTGCGGCACAAAGGTGAACTCGGCGGTGTTGTGGCCTTCGAACGGGCGCTCGAAGTCGAGCTTGATGCGAAGCTTCGACGGCGTGCTCGCCTCGAGGATTTCCATATGCCCGGCGCCGACATTATTGTTGCCGTCCCAGGCATAGGTCGCGCCCTTGCCTGACGCGGTTCTGCCGAAGGTCCGCTTCATGCCGGGGTCGCGATCCTCATAGGGCGACCAGCTCATCCAGAAATGGAAATCGGCAACGTGCGGATAAATCGCATCGGCCGGCGCCTTCACGGCGAGCGAGCGCTCGACACGGAACGTATCGGGTTTTGTCAATGCGAAGACGAGGACCGCGGCTATGCCGACGGCGAGGACGACGGCGATGATGGCAATGGCTTTCAGCATGAGTGGCTCCCTGGATATGGAATTAAGACGAAGGGGAACGGCGGGAGCCGACAATCGGCGGGACGAAATTTTGGCCGTCACTTTGCCTTCGCGCCCTGCCTGGCGCTCCCGTTGCCGCCCTTCGGCTGGCTGTCCCGGATCAGGCGATCAATATGCATGCGGATGTGGGCGGCTTCCGCCGAAGTATTGGCGAGTGCGATGGCGTGGTCGAAGGCGATGCGGGCTTCGTCGTTACGGCCGAGCTGCATCAGGAAGGCACCACGCACGCCGTGGAAATGAAAGTAGTTGGTGAGTTTCGGCGCCAGCGGCTCGATCAGCTCGAGCGCCGCTTGAGGCCCGCGCACCTTGGAGACCGCAACCGCGCGGTTGAGCGTCACCACCGGCGAAGGCTGCATCAGTTCGAGCGCGCCGTAGAGCAGATCGATCTGCGTCCAGTCGGTTTCCTCGGGCGTCGACGCGCGCGCATGCAGCGCGGCGATCGCGGCCTGGACCTGATAGGGGCCGCTGCGGCGATGGCGCATCGCCTTGTCGATCAGCGCCAGGCCTTCCGCGATCATGTTGCCGTTCCACAGCGTACGATCCTGGTCGTCGAGCAGGATCACCGCGCCGTCCGCGGCAAAGCGCGCGGCGCTGCGCGCATGCTGCAACAGCAGCAGCGCCGCGAGCCCCATGATCTCCGGCTCACTCTGGAACAGCCGCAGCAGCAACCGCGCCAGCCGGATCGCTTCCTCGCACAGCGGCTTTCGGATCTCCGCCGTGTCGCCGCTGGCCGAATAGCCTTCGTTGAAGATCAGGTAGATCATTGCGGCAACGCCGGCGAGCCGCTCGGAGCGTTCGACCGCACCAGGCGTTTCGAACGGCGCCCCGGCCTCGGCGACCTTCGCCTTGGCACGGGTGATGCGCTGTTCCATCGCCGCTTCCGAGACCAGGAAGGCGCGCGCGATCTGCTTCACGGTGAGGCCGGAGACAATGCGCAGCGCCAGCGCGATCTGCTGGGTCGCCGGCAGCTGCGGATGGCAGCAGATGAACATCAGCCGCAGGATGTCGTCGCGGTAGTGCGAACCGTCGAGCCGCTCGGCGAGTGCGCCCTCGGCGTCGTCGAGATCGGAGATGGCCTGGTCATCCTCCGGCAGCGGCTGCTGCTTGCGGGCGCGGCGGACCTCGTCGATGGCGACGTTGCGGCCGACCATGATCAGCCACGCCGCGGGATCGCGCGGCGGCCCGTTCTGCGGCCAGGTCTTGAGCGCGCGCAGGCAGGCGTTCTGGAAGGCCTCTTCGGCGGTGTCGAGATCGCGGAAATAGCGCAGCAGCGCGCCGACCGCCTGGGGTCGCGCCGAGGTCAGCGCGGTCTCGATCCAGGCGGTATCGGCCTCGCTCACGTCGAAATTCCTCCGGGCCGGAATACGCCGACGGGGCGCACCTCATAGGCGCCGCCGGGATTGGCCGCGCCGAGCTCGCGCGCGACGTCGAGCGCCTCGTCGAGGTTCTTGCAATCCACGATGTAGAAGCCGAGCAATTGCTCCTTGGTCTCCGCATAGGGGCCATCGAGCACCAGCGGCGGGTCTTCCTTGCGCAGCGTCGCCGCCGCCGTGGTCGGCAGCAGCCGCGCCACCGGACCGAGCCGGCCCTGCTGTGTGAGCTTGTCCTGCACCACGGCGAGCTTCTTCATCACGGCCTCGTCCTGGTCCTTGCTCCAGGAGCCGACGAAGTCCTCGTCGTGATAGCAGAGGATCGCATAAAGCATGGGCAGCACCTTCCTGAACGCTTGTTTTTAAGACGATCCAATATGCCCCGCCCCGACAGGGCTGCGGAAAAAATTTGCGAGAAAAATCCGTCGGATCGTGCCAAGGAGGGTTTTCAAAACGGAACCGACGAGGCACTTCGAATGAGCATGGGCACACTGGCCGTCCTGATCAACAGCACGCAGCAGAATTGGCTGCCGGAGCGCTGGAAGGCCCGGTTCGACGCGGTCTGCGGCGGCCGCCGCGTGGTGCTGCTGCCCGACGCCGGGCTCGATCCGGCCGAGGTACACTATGCCGCGGTGTGGAAGCCTGTGCCAGGCGACCTCAGCTCTTTCCCCAATCTGCGTGCGATCTTCAATCTGGGCGCCGGCGTCGACGCGCTGATGGCCGACAAGAGCCTGCCCGACGTGCCGCTGGTGCGCGTCGCCGTGCCTGATCTCACCAATCGCATGACCGAGTATGTCGTGCTGCACGTGCTGATGCACCACCGCCAGGAGCTGTACTTGCGGGACTCGCAGCGCGCAAAGCGCTGGGAGCCGCAATATCAGTGGCCGGCGAGCGCCGTCACCGTCGGCGTGATGGGGCTTGGCACGCTCGGTGCCGATGCCGCCGACGTGCTGCGCCGGCTCGGCTTCCGGGTTGCCGGCTGGAGCCGCAGCCCGCGCACGATCGAGGGCGTGGAATGCTTCCATGGCGCCGCGCAGATCGACGCGTTCCTGCGCAAGACCGACATCCTGGTCTCACTGTTGCCGCTGACGCCGGATACGCACGGCATCCTCAACCGCGACGTCTTCACCAAGCTCAACCGCAGCAGCCCGCTCGGCGCGCCCGTGCTGATCAATGCGGGTCGCGGCGGCTTGCAGAACGAAGCCGATATCCTGGCCTGCCTCGACGACGGCACGCTTGGCGCGGCCTCGCTCGACGTTTTCGTGCAGGAGCCGCAGCCTGCCGACAGCCGGTTCTGGACCCACCCCAAGGTGCTGCTGACCCCGCACAACGCGGCCGACACCGACGCGGATGCAATCTCGGCCTATGTCGCCGAGCAAATCGCAAAGTTCGAGGCCGGCGGTGCGCTGGAGAACGTGGTGGACCGGGCACGGGGATATTAGACGCTTCGGCAGGCTGAGAGAGGCCCGCACGCGCCCCACCCTCGCTGTCGTCCCCGCGTACGCGGGGACCCACACCGCGTGATTTATCGTTGCGGATGGTCGCAGTACCGAACGACCAGCCTTCGCCAAACTTCTCTCTGTGGTTATGGGTCCCGGGCTCGCGCTGCGCGCGCCCCGGGACGACGGCCTAACTTTTGGCCCCCACCATCACGTCAATCGCACCCTTCACGATCACCTCGAGTTCTTTGCGCGACACGCGGGCGCGGGAGCGGATGGCGATCGAATGCACGGTTGCGGAGGCGAGCTGCGCCAGCACGGCCGGGTCGGCGCTCGCGGGCAGCTCGCCCTTCTCCTTGGCGCGGCGGAAGCAACTGGCAAAGGCCTTGTCGAGTTCGGTCAGTCCATCCAGCACCATGGCACGGATCTCGGGATCGCCGACAGCTTCGGACGCCGCGGTCACCACCGTGAAGCAGCCGCGCGGACCGGTCTCGCCGGAGAGATAGATGTTCAGCGCGGACGCGAAGATGCGCTCGAGCCGCTGGCGCACCGGCATCTCCTGGCGAAAGATCTCGACCATCGAGGCGCGCGCGTCCTCGCGGTAGCGCTGGTAACTCTTGATGTAGAGCTCGCGCTTGTCGCCGAAGGCGCCGTAGAGGCTCGGCCGGTTCATGCCGGTCGCTTCGCTGAGATCGTCCAGTGACGTCGCCGCAAAACCCTGCCGGCGGAACAGGTCGAGCGCCTTGCCGAGCGCGACATCGGGCTCGTAGGCGCGCGGGCGCCCGCGGCGCTTCGGCTCATTGGCAGCAGCTGGCGGCTTCGATTTTTGTACCATCTCGCAAATTAATCCTTGACCGCCGACATATTATACAAGATGGTACAAAAATCAATCTGGCCAGGTTGAGCGACACCCAAAGAGGAATTGCCCAAGGAGGCCCAAGATGGATCTTTATTTCTCGCCGCTCGCCTGTTCGATGGCGACCCGCGTCGCGCTGTATGAAGCCGGCGCCGAAGCGAATTATCTCGAAGTCGATCCGCCGACCAAGAAAGTGCTGAACGACGGCACCGACTTCCGCACGGTCAACCCGATCGGGCTCGTGCCGACGCTGCGCACCGACGAGGGCGTGGTGCTGACCGAGAACGCCGCGATCCTGCAATATGTCGCGGATCGGTTCCCGCAATCCGGCCTCGGTGCGGCCCATGGCATCGATCGCACCCGGCTGCATCAATGGCTCTGTTTCATCGGCACCGAGCTGCACAAGGGCCTCTTCATTCCCCTGCTCGACCGCAAGGCGCCGCAGGAAACCAAGGCCTATGCACTGGAGAAGAACCTGTCGCGGCTCGACTATCTCGACAACTACCTGAAGGGGCGCGACTTCCTGCTCGACCATTTCAGTGTGGCGGACGCCTATCTCGTCACGGTCATCAATTGGACCATGGCGACCCCACCGATCGAGCTCGCCAAATGGCCGAACGTGAAGGCGTATCACGACCGCCTGCGCCAGCGGCCGTCGGTCGCGAAGGCGATCGCCGAAGAATTCGAGCTGTACAAGGCCGAGCAGGCGCGGAAGAAGGCGGCGGCTTAAGGCCAAAGCGATATCTTCGCAGAGCGACGTCGTCCTTGCCAAACCGGGACGGCGTCGTTCTTTCGGCAATCGGCTACCTCGGCGCTTGCAGCACGATCCCATAGCGACCGTAGATCCGATCGATCGTACCGTCGTTGCGCAGCCGTTCCAGCGCTCCGTCGATCGCCTCGCGCAACGCATCATCCGGGCGGACCATGCCGACGGCGACATTCCAGTTGAGATCGGCCACGCCCTCGTCGCGATCCAGGATCCGGAGTGCCTTGTCAGGATGCGTCAGATTGAAGTAGCCCGCCGCGGTGGGCGTGACCGCAGCCGCATCGATCTCCTTGTTTGATACGGCGTCGAGGCTGTCGGTCTCGAAGCCGAAGATCGATATGGGCACGTGCCGCTGACCGATGATCATGGCGGCGACAGAGCCGACCTGCACCCCCACCTTGGTATGCTCGCCGAGGCTCTTGAACGATGTGAGCGCGCTGGATGACGGCACCGCGAGCGCGACGCCCGTGCGATAGTACGGTTTCGAGATCCTCAAGCGGGTCTCGCCTTGCGCTTCGCGATCGGCGATGACATCCAGAAGAATGTCACAATTGGCGCTGCGCATTTGGTACTGCGTGATGATCCAGTCGAGCCGTAGCGAGACACCGAGCTCGCGTGCCAGCACCTGTCCCAACTCGACCTGAAAGCCGGATGGATCGCCGCCCTTGCGCGCAAAAGGAAGCGAGTTGGGATGCGCGCAGAGTCCGAGCGCGCCACTCGCGCGGATCGCCTCCAGGGTTCGCGCCTGCGCCGGTCCGGACAGCCCGATGGCGGCACCGACGATAATCAGGACAATTGCCTTCATGCCGCGTCTCATCTGGATGGATCAGGTCCCGGCGGGTCAGCCCTCGCGCGGCTTCAAGGCGCGGATATATTTGACGATCTGGTCGATCTGCGCGTCACTGAAGCTCTCGCCGAATGCCGGCATCGCACCTTGCTTGCCGATCTTGATACGGTTGTGCAGAAATTCGTCGTCTCGTTGCGAATTCATCAGTTGCGGTCCCCTGCCAGCAGCCCGGCCGCCGTCGGAGTGGCAAAAGCCGCAGGTGCCTGCGAACAACTGCTCGACGTCCAGTGACCCGTTGTCCGGCGCCGGCGTGGCAGATTGAGCTCGAGCCACCACAACGCACAGCAACGAAGCGCCCAGCACCGCCGGAAGCGACTTCAAATGCAGTTTCAACACGTCCGCTCCATTCCTGAATCACGCCCGGCCGCTGCAATCGACCGAGGAGCGGGTTTGCACCCGCTCCTCGGCAGATCGTTTGAGACAGACTATTTCAAGCTGAAGACGACGAGGGCGCCGTCGTCACGCGGCATGCTCTTGTAGACGCCGCCGAAGTTTGGCGCATATTCGTCCGCCAGCATGCCGCCGAAGCCGGCCGCCACGGCGATATATTGCTTGCCGCCGACGGAGTAGCTGACGATACCGCCCTGGTGGCCGGTGCCGTTGTTGTGCTTCCACAACTCGGCTCCGGTTTCGGCATCGTAGGCGTGAAGGATGCCACGGGAGTCGGGTACGAACACAAGATTACCCCCGGTCGACAAAACGCTCCCAAGCGGCGGCTCGGGAAAGCGAACCTCCCATTTTTTCGCGCCCGTTATCGGGTCGCGCGCGTCGAGATGTCCGTAGATCTCGCCGCTCGGAGGCGGCACCATCTTGAAGTCGGCGCCGATGTTGAGCTGGACCTGGGGCGCGGTGACCGGCGTCGTCTTCTGAATATCCAGCGTCATGCACCATTCCTGGCCGATCTTGTAATAAAGACCGGTCTTCGGGTTGTACGAGCCGGCATTCCAGCTGATGCCGCCGCCAATGAAGGGACACAGCGGTACTTCAGTGACTTTCCCGACAGGGAAATCGCGACGGCCGATCAGCGCGCCCGTCTTGGGATCGATATCCTTGACGAAGTTGATGTTCTCAACCAGCCGCCAGACGTTCTTCACGCCAAGATTACGGTCGTAGACGAAGACGAAGCCGCCCTTGTTCGGATGAACCACGTATTTCTGGCCATCGCGCTCAAGCATCACGAACTCGCCGACGGCGCTGTCGAAGTCCCAGGCGTCGTGAGGCAGTTCCTGATGGTAGGATTTCAGCTTTCCGGTATCGATATCGAGAGCGATGACCGAACTCGTATAGAGATTGTCGCCGGGACGCGCACCTTGCGTCTTGTAATCAGCGCCCGACCAATCGTAGAGCGGCGCCGGGTTCGCGGTGCCCCACAGGACGGAGTTGGTCTCGGAGTCGTAGGTGCCCGGCATCCAGCCGCCGCCACCGCCCGTGCGCCAGGAATCGTTGCCCCAGGTCTTCATGGCCTCGTCGGTGCCCGCGACCGTCAGAAACTCCCACTTTTTCTTGCCAGTGGTGGCATCGACAGCGAAGATCGGGCCACGGCCCGGCCATTCACCCCCCTGCGAGCCGATGATGACGCTTCCCTTCGCGTAAAGCGGCGCGCCAGTGAAGCCGACCGTGAGCTTCTGCGAGTCGATCAGCCTGGTTTCCCAGAGAACCTTTCCCGACTTCGCATCGAGCCCGAACAGACGACCATCCATCGTACCGACGAAGACCTTGCCTTCACCAAGGGCTACACCGCGGTTGTAGGGCGAGTGGGTCTGTCGGCTGATGAGCGCCTCATCGAGTTCCGGAAAGAACGACCAGATGACCTCGCCGGTCGCGCCGTTCAGCRCAAAGACCCGGCTGTACGAACCCGAATAATAGAGCACGCCGTCGGCCACGAGCGGCATTGACTGCAGGCCGCGCGTCGATCGTCCGGGAATGTGCGTCCAGGCTACGCCCAGATTGCCGATGTTGCTCGCATTGATCTGCGCGAGCGGGCTGTAGTGATGGGATTTGTATGAACCGTGATAGGTGAGCCAATCGTTCTGACCGGCGTTCTCGATCCGGGCAGTATCCACGGATTGGGCCAACGCCGCCGACGCCGCAAGTGTCGCGCCGACAACAAGAGGTAGACCAGAATTACACCAACGCTTCTTCATCCGTTCCTCCCGCTTTTGTGTTTTGTTGAACTCGCGTCTCGCAGACGCTGCGAGGGATGTTTGCAGCTCGCTAAGTGTCGGTTCTTCTCCATCGCATATGAGCTGCCAACAGCTCTCGATCTCTCTCGGCGGACATCGCCAAAAGGAGCTACGTTTCCTGGACTGGTTGCTGTTGCACTCCTGCTCGCTCTCACAGAGTACGCCGGATGAGGGAGGGCGCAAAGATGGAATGCGCGAGCGGCGCGAATTTAACGCGCAGCACGAATTTGAAACGTCAGCTGCGCTGACCATTTCGTCTTGGCCACAGATCTCGGACTCAAAAATCGCAGCGCCCACGGAGAAGCTTCATCGCGTGATCATTTGGACGGGGGCGGCGTCAATCTCTTTTGAGCAATTCAAGAACGGCCATCATAACGGAGCGATATACAAAGCCTTGCTCAAAGCGCGACGCCGCGCCATACAAGTGCCGCGATACGCGACCATTGAATACAAGCAATAATTGATCCACTGACCGCCCTCTCCTTCCGCGATTTTGCTCTGAAGACCGAATGGCCCCGCGGCCGGCGGCCTGGGCGCGAAGCAGGGCCAAGCTGGAATAAGAAGAATGCCCGTTTCTTTGCGAATTGTTCATTCGACGAAACGTGCCGGGCTTGTTGCGCTCGCCCTCACCGCACTCGCGCAAGCCGCGCACGCCGCCGACAAGCCGCCGCTCGCTCCCGATCCGCCGGCGCCGCTCGCCACGACCTCGCGGGTGTCTGCAACCATCGAGTTCGGTCTGCCGGCGCTCGCCAAGGCGATCGAGCAGGATATCCCCAAGCGGCTTGCCACCATCGACGAGCGCGTCAACTGCGTGCACCGCCGCGTACTGATGTTCCGTGTCAACGCCAATTGCGACGTGTTTGGCTTCGTCAATCGCACTAGCGGCGTCTCGCTCTATGGCCGCGGCGACCGCGTCTATGGTGCAGTCTCGATCTACGGCGCGGCCGAAGGCCAGGGCGCCAACCGCTTCACCGCGCGCATCCGCGGCCAGACCGAAGCGCGCGCGACCATCGAGGCCGAGGCACGGCCCGCGCTGCGCAAGGACTGGTCGCTCGACCTGAATTTCAGCGACTCCTTCCACTGGAGCGAAGCACCTTATTTGCACGTGCTCGGCCGCGAGTTCGATCTTGCGCCCTACGTCGAGCCGCGAATCCGTACGCAGCTCGCGCGCGTGCGATCACGTGCGCTGGCCGCAGCAAGGAAACTCAATCTGCGCGACAAGGCGGCCGCTGCCTGGACGCATGCGTTCGAGCCGATGAAGCTCGCCGACGAGCCGCCGGTCTGGCTGCAAGTGACGCCGCAAGCTGCCGCATTTGCCGGCGTGCGGGCCAACGACAAGGTGTTGTCCGGCTCGCTCGAACTCTCCGGCAGCGCCGTGACGTCGATTGGGCAGCAGGGTGCGAGCGTCACCCCGACATCGCTGCCGCCGCTTGGCACCGACGTGACCGCGCCGGGAACGTTCGACGTCATCCTTCCGGTCCGGCTCGGCTATGACGCGATCAAGGACAAGATCAGCCAGGCGATCGCCGCGCTGCCGGCGCAAGACAGCGCGTTGCGCGAGGTTCAGGTCTATCCGTCGGCGGGCAAGCTTGTGATCGGCCTGCGTCTTGCGAAGACGTCGGACAGCGACCCCAATGCAGGCCAATGGAGCTATCTCTCCGGCGCACTGAAGGTGGACGATACCAGCAAGAGCGTCGCGCTTGCCGATCTCGATCTCGCCGCGCAGGACGGAGAGGCAAACCCCGGCTTGCAGTCGATCGTCGCGCAATTGAAGCAGGCCGTGAACATTGACTATGGCGTCTCCTACCAGAACCTGCTGATGGCGGCGAACCAGCGGCTGACGCGTCCGCTCAAGGACGGCTTCCGTATGGAAGGCAAGCTCTCCTCGGTGCAGTTCGACAAGGCCTTGCTGCTTGCCGACGGGATCACACTCGCGTTGCGCGCGAGCGGCGAGCTGAAAATCCTGTACGGGATGTGATCGTGCGCTGGAGCGGATCGCAAATGCTTGTCGCCGCCCGCGCTCTGATGGCCGCACTCGTCATGTTCGCCGCCGGCATCGTGACTGCCCACGCGCAATCGGCATTTTACGACGCACCGGCATCGCTTGCGGACGGACCGCCTGGCAGTCTGGTGCGGCAAGAGCCGATGGACGGCGCGCCGCTCGGCGCATCGGCCTTTCGCGTGCTCTATCGCTCAACCGGATTGAAGGGCGAGCCCATTCTCGTCTCGGGCGTCGTCATCGTGCCGCAAGGACCGCCGCCACCGGGCGGCCGCCCGATCGTGGCCTGGGCGCATCCAACGTCAGGCATTGTGCCGCGCTGCGCGCCGTCGCTCGCGATCTTCCTGTTCCAGCAGATCCAGGGACTGCGCTCGATGGTGGCGCGTGGCTACATCGTCGCGGCGACCGACTATCCCGGGCTCGGCACGCCGGGTCCGCATCCTTATCTCGTCGGCGAGAGCGAGGGCCGCGCCGTGCTCGACATCGTGCGCGTCGCGCGCGATCTGCCGGGCGCCGGCGGGACTAAGGATTTTGCCTTGTGGGGACACTCGCAGGGCGGACAGGCTGTGCTGTTTGCCGGGCAGCTGGCGCCGACCTATGCGCCCGATCTCCATCTGCTCGGCGTTGCCGCTGCGGCGCCCGCGACGGATCTCGCCACGCTGATGAGCGACGACATCAACTCAGTCGGCGGCAAGAACATCACAGCGATGACGCTGTGGTCATGGCATCGCGTCTACGACGCCGCGCTCGACGGTGTCGTCGACCCGCGCGCACTTCCGGCGATCGACCGACTGGCGCGCGAATGCATCGAACGTCCCTTCGATATCTTCATCCGGCAGCGGACCGAGCGGCCGCTCCAGAAATATTTTCTGACCGTGCTGGATCCGACCAAGCGCGAGCCCTGGCGCTCGCTGCTGGAGAAGAACAGCGCCGGCACGTTGGCCGCCGGCATGCCAGTGTTCCTCGCTCAAGGGACTGTCGACCAGATCATCCGGCCCGCGGTGACGCGCGCCTATATGAGCCGGCTGTGCAAGGCGGGCAGCCCCGTGAAAATGGTCACCCTTCCCAACATCGGACACGGCCGCGCCGCACAGGCGAGCACGATGGCCGCTGTGAACTGGTTGACCGACCGCTTTGCCGGGAAGCCGGCGCCGAACGACTGCGGCGGGTAATCGCCGCAGTCGTTGCCCGAGCGTTAGCTACCCATAAACGGCAACAGCGTTGTCAGCCGACACGAGACCGCTCTCAACGTCATCCTTGATCGCTGCACGATCGCGCTCCTTGGGGTCACCGATACCGGCGCCGCCCGGCGTCATCACCACCAGCCGGTCATCCGGTGGAATGGTCTGAAAGCCCTTGCCACGCATCTTCTGGCCGGACTTCAATCCGACATAGCCGGCCTCGCCGTTCTTGCCGCCGTCGCGACCGCGCGGCGGATGGTCGATGCGGTCGAATGCAGCGAGGATGTCGAAGGGCGCCTCGATGCCGCTGCCGACCTCGATGATCTGGCCGAGGCCGCCGCGGGTGCGCCCTGCCCCGCCGGAATCCGGACGAAGCTCCTTGCGCCAGAAGATCAGCGGCGTTTGCGTCTCCGCGATCTCGACCGGCGTGCCGCGCACGCCGCTGGGATAGGCGGTGGCCGACAGCCCGTCCTTCGCAAATCGCGCGCCGGTACCGCCATTCGAAGTTACCGCCATCGAGAACCCGTAATTGCCGCCAGCACCTGAGCGGGTCTGTCCGCGGACGTTGAGATTCCACAGGCACGAGGTACCTTCCGCGGGCACGCGCTCGGGAATGATCTGGCGCAGGCAGCCGAACACCACGTCCGGCAGCATCTGTCCGACGATATGACGCGACGCCACGGGCGCCGGCTTCGGCGCATTCAGGATCGCGCCCGCGGGAGCCGACACCGTCAGCGGCGACAGCGAGCCGGCATTGTTCGGGATCTGCGAGGCGACGACGCAGCCGAGGCCGAACACGGTGTAGGCCGTGGTGTAGGACAGCGGCACATTGATGCCGAACTTCGAGGCGGCCGAGGTGCCGTCGAAATCGACATGGATGCCCGTCTCGGAGATCGTCAGCGTCGCCGCGAGCGTCACCGGCGCATCATAGCCGTCGACGACCATGGTGTTGTGCCAGCTTCCCTTCGGCAGTTTTGCGATCTCGGCCAGCACGGCCTCGCGCGAGCGGTCGCAGATGTAGTCGCCGAGCTCGTCGAGCGTGTCGATCTCGAACTCGGTCATCATCTCGACCAGCCGTTCGCAGCCGACGTCGTTGCAGCCGGCCAGCGAATAGGTGTCGCCCTCGGTGTCGATCGGCAGCCGCGTGTTGGTGCGGATCATCGCCATCAGCGTCTCGTTGACGACGCCCTGGTCGATCAGCTTGAGCATGGGGATGTAGAGCCCCTCCATGAACACGTCGGTGGCGTCAGGGCCGAAGCCGATGCCGCCGATGTCCATGAGGTGGCTGGTGCAGGAAAACAGCGCGACCGGCTTGCCGTCCTTGAAACAGGGCGTGGTGACGACGAAGTCGTTGAGATGACCTGTGCCCATCCAGGGATCGTTGGTGATGTAGGCGTCGCCTTCCTTCATCGTCTCAATCGGGAAATGCGCAATGAAGTGCTTGACCGATTCCGCCATCGAGTTGACGTGGCCGGGCGTGCCGGTCACGGCCTGCGCCAGCATCCGTCCCCTGAGGTCGAACACGCCGGCGGAGAGGTCGCCGCATTCGCGCACGATCGGGCTGAAGGCGGTGCGGAGCAGCACCTGCGCCTGCTCCTCGACCACGGCGATCAGCCGGTGCCACATGATCTGAAGGTCGATCAGGCTCGCGCCATTTGCCTTGGTCATGATCAGGCCGCCTTTCGTTCCATGACGATGCTGCCGGCACCGTCGATATGGGCGTCAAAACTGTTGGAGACGAAGGTGGACGTTTCGTCCTCGGCGATCACGGCGGGACCCGCAATGGTCGCGCCCGGTGCCATGTCCTCGCGGCGATAGAGCGGGATCTCGATTACTTCCCCCGCGCGTCCGTCGAAGAATTTGCGGCTGCCCGAGGCCTTGCCGGCGGGCTTGCGCGCAACGGAAGCGACGACAGAAGGATGGTGCGCATCGGTGGTCGCGAGCACCGACCAGCTCAGGACCTCGATCGCGGCGCCCGGGATCGGCCGCTCGAACATCGCCGAATAGTCGGCCTCGAACTTCTGGCGTAGCCCGGCGAGATCGGCCGATGTCAGCCGCCGGTTCGGCAGCTCGACCGAGATCTCGTGGCCTTGGCCGACATAGCGCATGAAGGCTGCACGGCGTTCGCGCACTGGCGCACCGGCCGCGCCCGGCTCCACCAGCGCGCGCGCTTCAGTCACCATCTCCTGGAGCAGCTCCGAGACCCCCTCGGTGTCGAAATCATCGAGGCGGACATGGCGGCTGCGCACCAGCTCGTAGGCAATGGGAGCAGCCAGGAAGCCGACCGCCGAGCCGACGCCGGCATTCGAGGGCACGATGACCCGCGAGACGCCGATCTTCTCGGCGACGCGCGCCGCATGCAACGGCGCCGCGCCACCGAAGGCGATCAGCGTGTGCTGGCCGACGATCTCGCCGCGCTCGACCGCATGCACGCGCGCCGCGCTCGCCATGTTCTCGCAGACGACCTCGTGCACGGCGTAAGCCGCGGTTTCCGCCGACAGCCCCAGCGGCTCACCGACGGCGCGCAACAGCGCCGCCTTTGAAAGCTCCGGGCTGAGCTTGATCGTGCCACCCGCAAAGGCGTCAGGATCGATCATACCGAGCGCAACGTCCGCATCCGTCACGGCCGGACGCTGGCCGCCGCGGCCGTAGCAAGCAGGTCCCGGCTCCGACGAGGCGCTCTCGGGGCCGACAGTGACACGCTTCATCGCATCGACATGCGCGATCGAGCCGCCGCCGGCGCCGATCTCGACCATCTCGATTACGGGGATGCGCACCGGCAGGCCGGAGCCCTTCAGGAAGCGCGCCGCGCGATCGACCTCGAATACGCGCGAGGTCTCGGGCTGGTATTTTTCGATCAGGCAGATTTTTGCGGTCGTGCCGCCCATGTCGAAGGACAGCACCTTGCTCTCGCCGAGCCGCGCTGCGATCTGCGCCGCGAAGATCGCGCCGCCGGCGGGACCGGATTCGACGAGGCGCACCGGAAAGCGCCGCGCCGTCTCGATCGAGGTGACGCCGCCGCCGGAGGTGACGAGATAGATCGCGCCGCGGAACTGCTCGACCTGCAAGGCATCCGCCATGCGGGCGAGATAGCCGTCGATCAGGGGTTGCACATAGGCGTTGGCGACCGCAGTGGACGTGCGCTCGTATTCGCGGATCTCCGGACACACCGCAGAGGACACGGTCACGGAGATACCAGGCATCTCCTCGCTGAGGATCGCGGCCGTGCGGCGCTCGTGCTCGGGATTGGCGTAGGAGTGCAGGAAGGCGATCGCGACACTCTCGACGTTCAGCGCGCGCAATTTTGGCGCGAGTGCACGCACTGCCGCCTCGTCCAGCGGGAGGCGAACGGCGCCGTGCGCGTCGATGCGCTCCGGCACGGTGAAGCGGAGGGACCGCGGCGCCAGCGGCCTCGGCTTGTCGATGCTGAGATCGTACTGGTCATAGCGGCTCTCGGTGCCGATATCGAGCACGTCGCGAAAGCCGTCGGTCGCAATCAGCGCGGTCTTGGCGCCGCGGCGCTCGATGATCGCATTGGTCGCGAGCGTCGTGCCGTGAATGAAGACGTCGATGTCGCTCATATGCGCGCGCGCGTCAGTGAGAATGAGACGCATGCCGTCCAGCACCGCCTGCTCCGGCCGCTGCGGCGTGGTCAGCACCTTGCGCGTCTTGCGATCCTGCCCCACGTCCAGCACGATGTCGGTGAACGTGCCACCGATATCAACGGCAAGCCGCACCTCGGCTCCCTCAAGCATTCCAAATTCTCCGTGCTGATCGACAAACTGCGCGAAAACCGCAGCAATTTTCATACCAGCGACAACGCCCGGGGTGAAGCGTCCGAGCCGTTTTGCGTGGCACCTATGCGGTAGAAGGGTGCGGCCCACGCGCTCAGAGCAGGAATGCAAGCGCCGCCTCGCAGCGCTCCTCGACCTTGAGCGTGAGGAGATCGTCGGCGCGGGTGCGTCCGAGATTGACCGCGGCGATCGGGATCTGCCGGTTCGCGGCAGACTGCACGAAGCGGAATCCGGAATAGACCATCAGCGAGGAGCCGACGATCAGCATGGCGTCGGCCTGCGCCAGATGATCCTGCGCGGTGGCGACCACGTCGCGCGGAACGTTCTCGCCGAAGAACACGACGTCGGGCTTGAGGATGCCGCCGCAGGCTTCGCAGGCGGGCACCTTGAACGACGAGAAATCCGCATGCTCGAGATCGGCGTCACCATCAGGCGCATCGGCGGCGTCGAGCGTCAGCCATTCCGCATTGGCACGGCCGAGCCTGTCCTGGAATTCGTTGCGCGGGGTGTTCGCCCCGCAGCCCATGCAGCGGACCAGATCGAGCCGGCCATGCAGGTCGATCACCTGCCGGTGGCCGGCGGACTGATGCAGCCGGTCGACGTTCTGGGTCAGCAGCATCTCGCAGCGCCCGCTCGCCTCGAGCCGGGCCAGCGCATGATGCGCATCGTTCGGCCTCGCCTGGCCGAACCGCCGCCAGCCGATCAGGCTGCGCGCCCAATAGCGCTGGCGCGTAGGCTCTTCCGACATGAAGGCCTGGAAATTGACCGGCTGGGTCCGCTTCCAATTGCCATGGCTGTCGCGATAATCGGGAATGCCCGAATTGGTGCTGCAGCCGGCGCCGGTCAGCACGAACAGACGTTCGTGCCGGCCGACGAAATCTTCGAGCGAACGGTTTGCCAGCGGAGGTTTTGCCATGGCGCAGATGTAGTTCACGCCGTGTCGTTTTGCCAGATCACCCCCGCGCCGGCAGCTCGAAGCCGGCGATCAGCTTTTAGCCTGCGTCAGCCCGAGCAGGCCACGCCGCTTACCTTTGTGACGGGGCACATTGGCAAACCAGTGGCCGCTACCGGGCGGCGTTCCAATCGGATCAGGCGCGCCGGTGAAATGCCGGCGGCAACGGCTCGCGCACCAGTTCGCTGAGATTCAAGGTCTCCCCGCTTTCCGCAATGTCCGAGAACAACACCTCGACAAACGGATGCTGACGGTTGAACCGGGTGCCCCGCTGGTATTTGGCGCTCACGATGTGCTCAAGCGCGGCAAAGTTCCGTTTGCCAAGCGCGTTGTATTGCTTCCGGAACAAACTCTGACGTCCGCCACTGTGCTCGACCGATTCAGCCCAAACGTCCATCACCTTGCGACTGACGAACGCTTCGACTTCTCTCGTGCCTTCCTGGGCAAGAAGCCGCAGCCCGTCCATGGCATGCAGCTCTTCATCGATACGGAATCTTGTCAGTGCCATCGGGATCCTCCTGTTGTTTGCGTCCATATGCTTCGCGAACCGCGCCTCTCGCTCAGCCCCTGAACATGTCAGATCTTGGCGGGATCGGCGTCGTGCCTATGCTTGTGAAGAAACCGGGCAATCTGCCCGCGGAGCGCCGCCGTATCCAGCAATGTCCCAACCGATCCGGCGGTATCGAAGATCTCCCGCTGGAGCGTCGTCGGCAATGAATTCCATTGCATGATGACGGCCGCRCCGAGACAGCGCAAAACGCGCTCTTCCTCCGCCGCGAGGGCCGCGCCACGCAGTCGCTCCGTTTCCCCGGCGTTGACTGCATCCACATATTGGTCCGCGAGCATCTGCTCGTTGTCCGCGCGCGATGTGTGGCTGTCCTGCAGTTGTTCGAATTTGCGCGTATCGGCTTTGCCGGGCGAATTCCTCGCCAGTTCGCCATACGCGGCCGCTTTTGCTCGGTAGTGAAGAAATTTGAACATGCGGGCTCCTTCAGCAGCGGTCCTTCGCCGCCGAGAAATACGCGAGGATTTCAGCGGCATTTCCGAGGATCGCTGCCCGGCGCATTGCCACCGTGCGCTTGTCTCCCGACGGCAGCTTGCGGGCTCGATCGAGGGCGTTGATCGCCCTGGAGTTCAACTCGCAAGCCAAAGAGACCGGGATCGATTCTGACGAACTGCTTGCTTGAGTCGATGGCGAAGGCACGCCGAGACCGGCTACCATTGTATGAGCATCGATGCGGCGATCAACACCACGAAGAAAACCGGCAGCAAGACCGGAGGTACGAGCCACTCGCGAAGGCTGAATCTAGGGGAATCCGACATACTGACCGCCTGTTGGTTCCGGCGGGAGYGCAATGCTCTCAGTCACCGATGACAGCCGAGGGGCGCGCGGTGATAAACTGTATGTAGTGATCCCTTCGCCGAATAGCGAGGCATATCAAGAAACTATTTGTCGCGATCGGCATTGAATCGGATTGCTGCCCTGTTGCCAAATCTTCATTTGAGAGTGGCGCAACCGGCGCGTCTTCGTCTGGACGGAACGTCCGTGTTCCTGACGTACGCGGGCCGAGCGTCGGCCACCCGGCGAGCCCCGACTCAAACGGCGAAAGGCTGGCGCGCGGCACCTGCAACCTGATCGGCCTGACCATGATCGACTTTCCAAATCACAGCCGCTCGTATGACCGGACGCGGCATGCCGTGCGGTTCTGGGGACACGACAGCGCCATCGAGGCCTCGTTCTTCATCGACGAAGACGCATTGAAGCGGATTCAACCGGGTACCCATTCCAGCGAATCGGGATTTCTGATCGCGTTCGATTCCAACCGCGACTTGATATGTGCCGCTGCGGCCAAAAAGTATGTCCGCGGCAGCCGGGGCTCCTACGACCTGCTCGCGGGAGATTTTTGAGGCGGTCGGCACGGGGTGATGAGTTCGTGGCTTCGGTCGTGAACCCACGTTTCTAGCTCGCCCAGTTCTCGCGAAACTCGGGGAACAGCGTCAGGCCTCCGCAGGCGTAAATGGTCTGGCCCGTGATGTAGCTGGCGTCATCCGAGGCGAGGAAGGCGAACACGGCGGCGATCTCTTCCGGCGTGCCGACCCGTCCCAGCGGAATGTGGCTGGTGACGACGCCGCGCTTGACGGGATCACCGGTCCAGGCCGCGTTGATCGGCGTGTCGATCGCGCCCGGGCCGACCGCATTGACGCGAATGCCGCGGCCGGCGAATTCCAGCGCCAGCGTGCGCGTCAGATTGGCGATGCCGCCCTTGCTGATCGAATAGGCGAGATAGCCCGGCTTCGGGATGATCTGGTGGACGCTGGAGCAGTTGATGATGCTGCCGCCTCCGCCGCGCGCGACGAAATGGGCAAGCGCCTTCTGCGCGCAGACCACGGCGCCGTTGAGATTGACGTCGATGATGCGGCGGTAGGTGTCGATGTCGAGCGCCTCGCTCGGCGACTCCCGCTGGAAGCCGGCATTGTTGACGAGACAGTCGAGCCGCTTCCAGCGCGAAAGCACTGTCTCGAACATCGCGGCGACCTCCTGCTCATTGCTGACATCGGCCCTGACGACGACATGATCGAGCTTGCCGTGGCCGCGGTCAGCCGATCCTGTCCTTGCGAGCGCGAGCGTCTCCTCGGCCCTCTCGGGGTGATCGACATAGTTGATGGCGACGGTCGCGCCCTCCTGCGCGAGCCGAATGGCGATGGCGCGGCCGATGCCTTGCGAGGCACCGGTCACCAGCGCGTATTGGCCGACGAGGCGGGAGGAAAACGGGGTCGAGCGATCGGTCTGCGGCATGAGCTTTCTCCGGGGATGCTTCATCATGGACGGAACCGGCGTTTTGTTCCATCCCGCTTGCGCATCGCAGGGATTCACCCGGCGCGGCGCGCGAGCGGCGAGGTCAGGATCTGGTAGAGAATGATGGCGCCGAAGGTCGCCGTGCCGATCCCGCCGATCGTAAACGCGCCGAATTTGAACGTGAGGTCGCCGGCGCCCGCGGTCAGCGCCACGGCGACGGTGATCAGGTTCGCAGGATTGGCGAAATCCACCTTGTTCTCGACCCAGATCCGTCCGGCCATCGCGGCGATCAATCCGAACAGCACGATCGAGAGGCCGCCGATGACGGGGCCGGGAATCGACAGGATCAGTGCGCCGAACTTCGGCGAGAAGCCGAGCAGGATCGAGACCGTGGCCGCGAATGCAAACAACAGTGTCGAATAGACCTTCGTCGCCGCCATGACGCCGATGTTCTCGGCATAGGTGGTGACGCCGGTGCCGCCGCCGCAGGCCGCCACGATGGTCGCGAGGCTGTCGGCGAACAGGGCGCGGCCGAGATAGCCATCGAGGCTCCGGCCCGTCATCGCGCCGACGGCCTTGATGTGACCGAGGTTCTCGGCGACGAGGATGACCGCAACCGGCGCGATCAGAAAGATTGCATCGGCCTGGAAGGTCGGCGTGGTAAAGCTTGGCATGCCCAACCACGGCGCGGCCGCGAGCTGCGCGAAGTCGATCGGCTTGCCGAAGCCGAGGCCGTTCGCGAACAGCAGGTACAGGAGATATCCGCCGATCGCACCGAGGATGATCGGCAGGCGGCGCCACAGGCCTGGAGCGGCAACGGCCACCACGCCGATGATCAGAACCGTCGCGAGCCCGATCCAGGTGTCGAACGCGTTGACGCTCACCGCCTTGACCGCCACGGGCGCGAGATTGAGGCCGATCGCGGCGACCACGGCCCCGGTGACGGCCGGCGGCATCAGGCGCTCGACCCAGCCAACGCCGGACCACATCACGATCAGCGCGATCACGCCGTAGAGCACGCCGGCGCCAACGATGCCGCCGAGCGCGACGGAGAGATTTGGATTCGGCCCCTGCCCGGCATAGCCGGTGGCGGCGATGACGACGGCGATGAACGCGAAGCTCGAGCCGAGATAGCTCGGCACGCGCCCGGCGACGATGACGAAGAAGATCAGCGTGCCGATGCCGGAGAACAGGACCGCAACATTGGGATCGAACCCCATCAGCAACGGCGCGATGATCGTCGAGCCCGACATTGCGACGCAATGCTGGAGACCGGAGACGACGGTCTGGCCCCATGACAGCCGTTCCTCCGGCATGATCACGCCCGAGGCCTTGAATTTCCAGCGCGGAAAATAGCTCTGCGGCTGCGCGTCCGAGCCCATCGTGGTTGTCATATTCCCCCCGTTGCGGTGCAGCGACTGATCTTCGTGCGATCCGACAAAAATGTGATTGTCGCTTCTGCGGAGACCATCACATGATGCGAGTCATGCAAGATTCAAAGCTTGCAAAATCCAGATCTTGCAGGATCAAAATCAATGCGTTCCGGGGCACACACTATGACACAAGTCGCGATCCAGCCAGCCGTCCATCGCCGGCATCAGCCCTGGTACAAGATCCTCTACATCCAGGTCCTGATCGCGATCGCACTCGGGGTGCTCATCGGCTATTTCTATCCTGATCTCGGCAAGGAGCTGAAGCCGCTCGGCGACGGCTTCATCGCGCTGATCAAGATGATGATCGCGCCTGTGATCTTCTGCACCGTGGTGCACGGCATTTCCTCGATGGGCGACCTCAAGCGCGTCGGCCGGGTCGGGCTGAAGTCGCTGATCTATTTCGAGACGGTCTCGACCGTCGCGCTCGCCATCGGCCTGCTCGTCGGCGAGATTCTCCAGCCCGGGCACGGCTTCAACATCGATCCCGCCACGATCGATCCGAAGTCGGTCGCGACCTACGTCACCAAGGCCAAGGAGGAAGGCATCGTCGCCCATCTGATGGCGATCATTCCCGACAGCTATGTGGGCGCGATCGCGCGCGGCGACCTGCTTCAGGTGCTGCTGATCTCGATCCTGTCGGGCTTCGCCATCGCCTTCCTCGGCAAGGCCGGCGAGCCGATCGCGGAGGCGATCGACAAGGCCGCGAAAATGTTCTTCGGCATCATCCGCATCATCGTGCGCGTGGCGCCGATCGGCGCGTTCGGCGCGATGGCGTTCACCGTCGGCGCCTACGGCCTCGGCTCGCTGCTCAACCTCGCGGCCCTGATCGGCACGTTCTATCTCACCAGCATCCTGTTCGTGTTGATCGTGCTGGGCTCGATCGCGCGGCTCTCCGGCTTCTCGATCCTGCGCTTCATCGCCTACATCAAGGACGAACTCTTGATCGTGCTCGGCACCTCCTCGTCGGAAACGGTGCTGCCGCAGATGATCCAGAAGATGGAGCATCTCGGCGCCTCGCGCTCGGTGGTCGGCCTCGTCATTCCGACCGGCTACAGCTTCAACCTCGACGGCACCAACATCTACATGACGCTGGCGACGCTGTTCCTCGCGCAGGCGACCAACACCCATCTGACGATCTGGCAGGAGCTCGGCATTCTCGGCATCGCCATGATCACCTCGAAGGGCGCCTCGGGCGTGACCGGCGCCGGGTTCATCACGCTTGCCGCGACGCTCTCGATCGTTCCCGACATCCCGATCCAGTCGATCGCGATCCTGGTCGGGATCGACAAGTTCATGAGCGAGTGCCGCGCGCTGACCAACCTGATCGGCAACGGTATCGCCTGCGTCGTCATCAGCATCTCCGAAGGCGAGCTCGATCGCGAGGCTCTGCACGAGACCATGGCTCATCCGCTGGAGATGGGCGAGGCGCTGGAACCGGGCGGCAGCGCGGCCTCGTAGGCCGCGCCACGCAGCCGGTAGAGCCTCAGAGAGTCGCGTTGGCGACCAGCTCGACCCTGCGCGCGATCTCGATCGCCTGCAGGAACGCCTCGTCGTGACTGACCACGAGCAGCGCGCCGTCATAGGCCCTCAAGCCTGCCTCGACGGCTTCGATCGAGTCGATGTCGAGGTGATTGGTCGGCTCGTCCAGGATGAGCAGGGACGGCGGCGTCGACCCGCCTAGAACGCAGGCGAGGCCCGCACGAAACAGCTGTCCGCCACTCAGGCTCCCCACGATCTGCGAGGCGGCATCGGCGCGAAACGCGAACCGGGCCAGAGCAGCATGGCACTCGTTCGCGCTCGCTTTCGGATTGAGACGCCCGAAATTGTCCAGGATGGAGATCGCGGGATCGAGCAGGCTGACCTTCTGGTCGAACAGCGCGAAGTCCGGCCTGACCCGCACGGTGCCCGCGAACGGGCGCAACTCGCCTGTGACGAGCTTGAGCAACGTTGTCTTGCCGGAACCATTCGGCCCGACGACCCCGACGCGCTCCGGGCCGACGAGCGTGAGTGAGAGATCGCGCAGGACCGGCTGCTCCGGCTGATAGCCGGCGTTGACGCGATCGAGCCATACCACCTCCCTGCCCGCCGGCAGGCCGGTCGGGGGCAGCTTGACCGACAGCGGCTGGCGAATCTCGACGCGCCGGCGAGCCGTGTCGACGGCCTCGATCGCCTCCGCGCGCCGCCGCTCGGCGATCTGCGCGGTCTTTCCGCCGCTGTCCTCGCTGCGGTCCTTGCGTGCACCGGCGAGAATGCGCGGCATGTCGCCCTTGGCGCGCTTCTTCCTGCCGCCGCTGTCCTTGCGCGCCTTGCGTTCCGCCGCCTCCTGCGCCTTGCCGTCGATCTCGGCGAGATGCTTCTCGGCATGCGCAAGGTCGTGCCTGACGGCGGCGAGCTCGATGGCCTTCTGCTCGCGGTAACTGCTCCAATTGCCGCCGTACCGTCTTGCCCCGAGCGATGTCATCTCGACGATGGCATCCATGGTCTCGAGCAGGTCGCGGTCGTGACTGACGACGATCGCCCCGCCCCGCCAGCCTGCGAGCAGGTCGACCACTGACTTACGTCCATCCCGATCGAGATTGTTGGTGGGCTCATCGAGCAGCAGGAAGTCCGGCTCGGCGAAGACCAGCGCGGCCAGACGGATCCGCGTGATCTGCCCGCCCGACAAACGATCCAGCTCCGTGTCGGTATCAGGATCGAACCCGACACGCGCGAGCGCGGACGCAAGCCGCGCTTCAAGCGTCCAGTCGACGTCGGTGACTTCGTCGGCGAATGCATCGCCCCGCTCGGCACGGCGAAGCAGCTCCAGCGCTGCGCGCGCGCCGAACAGATCGATCACCGCGGCGCCCGCAGGAAGCTGGACGTCCTGGCGGAGCATTCCCACGGTTCCGCTCACGAGAACGCGTCCCGCTTGGGGAATGTGCTCTCCGGTGATCGCAGCAAGCAGCGTTGTCTTGCCGACGCCGTTGCGGCCGACGAGACCAGCCCGTTCGGCACCAAATGTCAGGTTGAGGTCGGAAAGGAGAGGACGGCCGTCAGGCGTGGACAGCGAGAGGTTCGACAGAATGATCGATGCAGGCATGGAATTCCCCGTGAGCAAGGCGGATGGGCGTTGCGGTCGGGGTGAAATCCATGGATGCGAAACTCCTGATTGATGTCTCGCTGATAATCCCGCCGGGCGCCGAGATCAAGGCGCATTCCGTGCGACGCGTCCGCGCCAATCAGCAAAGCATCACGAAGCTGTTGATGGACGCTGCATGGGGCATGCGGTAAGGGGCAAAAAACAACGTGTCTCAACCAAGAGGCCATCTCTTGAGCGGCAAGCCGAATAGCCCCCTCGCCCAACTGCTTCAGCAAGCCTTTCTGGCGCTACGTGCAAAGCAGTTCGACATTGCAAGGCAGCTTGCGACCGAAGCCCTGAAATCAAATCGCACCGACCGGAATGCCGTGCTGATCCTCGCCCATGCCCTGCTCGGCCAGGAGCGTGCGGAGGAGGCGATTGCGCCGCTGGAGAAAGCCGCGAAGCGCAATAGCGATCCCGAAATCGAGACGCTGCTCGGCCATGTGCTGTGTGCCGCGCGGCGCAGAAGCGATGGACTGGCGCAACTGCGGCGAACCACAGCGCGCCGTCCGCCCTATCTGCTCGCGTTCCAGGAGCTGGCGGGCCAGCTTGCGAACGCCGGCGAGGTTGGCGAGGCGGTCGGGATGATCGAGCAAGCCCTCGCGCTCGCCCCGGCCAGCGTCGATCTGCAACTCGACCTTGGCCGCATGCATGTCCGGAATAACAATCGCGCCAAAGCGCGTACCGTGCTGACCGCGGCGCGCGCGATCGGGCCGGGACGCACCGATATCCTGACCGAACTTGGCTGGGCCGAGCTTCTCGACGGCGCCTATGCGGAGGCCGCCGACACCTACCGTCACGCGCTCGGGCTTCGCCCGGACGACGCTCTCTCCCGCGCCAATCTCGCGATCTGCCTGATGGAGATGGGCGAACGCGATGGCGGCGAGGCGGCGCTGCGGTCCGTGTATGGCGGACGGCCGCAGATGCTCAGCCGCGCCGCCCTCACACTCGCCGCCTCGTCGCACGGCCGCTTCTTCTTCCGCCCGAGCGCCGCGGCGAAATTCCTGGGAGCCAGGCCCGAGCGGGCTACGCCCTGAATTTCCGCCGGTACAGACCCGGCTCGCGCTTCAGCGCGGCGCGCAGGGCGTGGACCTTCTGCGCTTCATCCTCGGTGAAGGCCGAGGTCTGCCGCGTCCAATCCTCACGCTTGACCGGAATGCATTGCGCGATCGGTGTGCCCTTGGGCAGCACGCCGCGAAAGCCCGTATTGTGCCAATGCGCCGGAAAGTGGATCCAGCTGTCGCGATAGCGATCGCAATCGACGAGGCCGCTCAGCGTGATGAACGGCAGGTCGAAGCGATTGACCGGATGGGTGAAGAACAGCGAATAGCCTTCCGGCGCCTCGATGGTCCAGAGATTGTGAAACTTGATGACGAAGCGATCGGCCTCGAACAGCGGCGAGCCGGTGAGCTGGCCCTGATCGTGAAAGCTGATCGGCGAGCGCGGAAAATCGATCTCACCGCCGGGCGGGATGTCGTTGTCCCAGCTGATCTCGCCATCCTCGACCCTGATATCGCAGATTAGCGGGATCAGGAAACCGCATGTCATCGCGTCGATGAACGGCGGGCAGCGCTTAACCGTCTCGTCATCCTGCTGATTGAGGGCACTGAAGGCCGTGGTCGGCATCGCCTTGAGCCAGTCGGGAACGCCGAGATTCGCCGGCACCGGCTGCGGCAGCAGGCCTTCGAGTTCTCCGGGGCAGCGAAATTTGATCGCGAGCTTGTTGTTATTATTCTGCGAGGACATTGGGCATTCCAGCCGAGTCCCCTACTGATAAACGGAAACTGCGGCGCGTCAAAGCGCCGCAGCTAATCCAGACCATTACATCTTCGTCATGTTCGGATCGACGGCTCTCTTCACGGGCCCGTGAGAAGAGCGCAATCAGCCCTTGAGCGCAGTGACCACCACCTCGATCAATGCACCGCCGCCGAGATCGGCAACGCCGACCGTGGCGCGCGTCGGTAGGTTGTCACCGAAGAATTCGGTCCAGACCGCGTCCATCTCCTTCTTCTTGGAAAGATCCGTGACGAAGATCGAGGTGCTGACGACGCGCGACCTGTCGGTGCCGGCTTCCTTCAGATAGCCGGCGATCTTGCCGAGGATGTTGCGGGTCTGGTCGCCCATGGACACGGAAGTGTCGTCGGCGATGGTACCGCCGATGAAGACGAAGCCGTTGGCCTCGACGGCGCGGTGCATGATGGGCGTGCGGATGCTGCGGGTGATGCTCATGATGTCCTCTTCTTAGAGCGTGGAAGGATGGAAACGGCCGATGCCGAGATCGCCGATTCGGGTCTGGGTGCCGCCATTGACGATCAACTCGGCCATCACGGCACCGGCGCCGGGGCCGAGCTGAAAACCGTGCAGCGAGAAGCCGAACTGATGATAGAGGCCCTTGTGGCGGCTGCTTGGTCCGAACACGGGGATATCGTCCTTCATCTTCGCCTCGATGCCGGCCCAGGCGCGGACGATCGTCGCGCTGCGCATCACCGGGAACAGCTCGAACACGGTGCGCGCGCTGATCGCGAGGCTCTTCCAGTCCAGCACGGTCTCGTTGCGATCCTGATAGGGCGTCGCCAGATGGCCGCCGCCAATCAGCACGGTGCCGTTGGAGAATTGCTTGAAGGACAGTTTGCGCCCGCGCAGGATCACGACGGGGTCGATGAAGTGCGGCACGCGCGAGGTGATCATCAGCATCGGCGCCACGGTCTCGACCGGAACGGGCTCGCCGAGTGCGGCCGCAATGTTTCCGGCCCAGGCGCCGGCGGCATTGACGAGCACCGGCGCGGCAAAGGTTTCAGTGCCGACATCGACGTGCCAGAGGCCGCCGCTCTGACGGATGTTGCTGGCCGCCATGCCCTCGCGCACGGTCGCGCCGAGCTGCTCGGCCTTGCGCCGGAACGCCGTCGTTGTCTGCGCCGGATTGGCGGCCCCATCGCGGCGCGACACCACGCCGCCCGGACATGTCTCAGCCACGGCCGGCACCAGCCGCCGCAATTCAGTCGCGTCGATCAGCTCTTCATGGGTGAAGCCAAGCGCGTTCAGCTCGGCGACCCGCGCGCGGCAGACCGCGAGCTCCTCCTCGTTCTCCGCGACGAGAACCTGACCGTAACTCTCAAAGCTGCAATCGTCGTCGAGGAGATCGGTGATCTTCTCCCAGATCCCCATCGAGCGGATCGAGAGCGGGATTTCCGGGATGTGGCGCGCGAGCTGGCGGACGCCGCCGGCATTGACGCCGGAAGCATGGCGGCCGGCGTAGTCTTTCTCGATCAGCACCGGCTTCATGCCGGCGAGGCACAGATGCAGCGCGGTCGAGCATCCGTGGATGCCGCCGCCGACGACGATCGCATCCACGTTTTGGGTCATCCGCGCACCACCGCCTTGACGTCGGCCTCGCTCTTCGGGACGGAGGCGAGCTCGGCGAGCGTGATCGGCTTGACCGGCGCGCGCAGCCGGTAATAGCCGATCTCCTGTGCCGTCTTGCCCCGCGCCTGCGCCATCAACTCGGTGACCGTGAGGCCGCAGAGCCGGCCCTGGCACGGCCCCATGCCGGTGCGGCGATAGGCCTTGAGCTGGTTCGGGCCAGTCGCGCCAATGGCGACGGCATCGAGAATGTCCTTCGCGGTGACTTCCTCGCAGCGGCAGACGATGGTGTCGCCCGAGGGAATGCGGAACTGCGGCGCGGGGCGGAACAGCATGTCGAGGAAGACGCGGCCGCGCTCGGCCTTGGCGAGATCGGCGCGGAGCGTCGCCATCGGCGCAAGTTTTGTCACAACCGCAGGCGCCAATGCCTCCACCGCCGCGCGCGCCGCGATGCGGCCACGGACCACAGCCGCATTGGCACCGCCGATGACGGCGCCGTCACCAGCGATCGCGATGCCCGCGACCGACGAATTGCCGCTCGCGTCTAACACCGGCGACCAGCACAATTGCAGATCATCCCAGCGATGCTCGATTCCGGCCGACATCGCCAGATTGACGTTGGGCACGACGCCCTGATGCAGCAGCAACAGGTCCGCCGGAATCGTCTCGCGCTTGCCGCCGGCGACATAGCTCACATTCGCGAGCTGGCCATCACCGGATGCCGAGAGCTCGGTCACACCTGAGACGACCTGCACCTTCGCCTTCACCTCGCGCATCATCGACAGGCCCTTGGTGAAATAGGGCGAGGTCAGGAAGGCGAAGGCATGCGGCAACGCGGCGAAGTAGTTGCCTCGCTCGGTGGTGTCGAGGATGCGATCGATGCGGCCGCCGAGGCGCAAAATCTGCGCGGCGAGCAGCCAGAGCAGAGGCCCCTGCCCCGCGATCACCGTGCGTCCGTCCGGCACCAGCGCCGATGATTTCAACATCGTCTGCGCCGCGCCCGCGGTCATCACGCCCGGCAAGGTCCAGCCGGGAATCGGGAACGGCCGCTCCAGCGCGCCGGTCGCAAGGATCACGCGCTGCGCCTTGAGGAAAGCGGATGCACCGCCGATCGAGACGGCGATCTCGAGGTTACGGTCGAGGCTCCAGACGGTGGCGCGGTGGATAATCTCGGCGCGGCTCGCGCGGAGCGACTGAACGAGATCGGCACCGACCCAATAGTCGGCGCCAAGCTGGTTGCGGTCGGTCACGGGCGTGGACGAGATGGCGCGAAACACCTGGCCGCCGGGGCCGATGTTCTCGTCGAGCAGCAGCGTCGACAGGCCGGCTTCGGCGGACGTCGCAGCGGCCGCGAGGCCGGCGGGCCCGGCCCCGATCACCACGACGTCATAAGCTTCGCGCTTGGGAGCCACAGTCATTTTCCGATCTCCCGCTTGCCCTTCTGAATCTCGATCTGCATGCCCTCGGCGACGGGCACCAGGCAGCCCTGGCGGTTACCGACGCCGTCGATGGTGACGAGGCAGTCGAAGCACACCCCCATCATGCAATAGGGCAGACGCGGCGCGCCGCTCACTGCGGTCGAACGGCGCGCATCACAGCCGGAGGCCAGCAGTGCGGCGGAGACGGTGTCCCCCTGACGCGCCGCGATGGCCGTGCCATCCACGAAGATCTGGACCTGCGGTCGCTTGTCCTGTTCGGATCGTCTAAACATGGGATGCCTCTTGGCTCCTTGAGATATCTCTAATAGCCGCTGTTGTTCGCAGCACCGGCGGCGCCGAAACGGCTGGCCGAGAACGCGCCGACCAGCTCCGGCTCGAGCGCGCCAGCTGCGACCATGCGCGCGATCTCGAAAGCGTGGTTGGAGGCGAGCGTCACGCCGGAATGGCAACAGGCCACGAAGGCGCCGGGATGCGTCTCCGACTGGTCGTAGATCGGAAAGCCGTCCTGCGGCATGACGCGGATGCCGGCCCAGCTCCTGACCACGTTGAGCCGCGCCAGATGCGGAAACATCCTTTGCGCGCGATCGGCCATCACGGCGCTGACGGAATGCTTCAGGGTGCGATCGTCGAGCTCGTCCTCCTTGCTGTCGCCGATCATCACGGTGCCCTCGTCGGTCTGGCGGATCGTGGTCAGCGGGTGCGGCAGGAACGGCATGGTGCGCTCGGTCACCACGATCTGGCCGCGGGTCGGGCCCATCGGCGCGTGGAGGCCGACCATCGGTGCCAGCGTCTGGTTGGCATTGCCGGCCGCGAGCACGATCTTGGCGGCGCGCAGTTCGCCCTTCGGCGTGGTCAGGTGGAATTCGCCACCGCTCTTGCTGATCGCCGAGACCGGGCGCTCCGGAAAATAGTCGATGCCGAATGCCTTGAAGCCGGTGTGGAAGGCACGGAAGGTCCGCAGCGAATTGACGTGGCCGTCGAGCGGACAATAGCTGCCGCCGGACACTTCCGGCCCGATCAACGGCAGCGACTTCTTCACCTCGGAGGCGGAGAGCATCTCCATCTTGTAATCGGCAGCGCCGGTCTGGTTGTGCATGCGCTTGACCAGCTCGGTACGTTGGCCGAATTCGTCGTCGCCGAGGGTGAGATGGAAGCCACCATTCTGCTGAAGCGAGACATCGAGGCCGGTCTGTTGTTTCAACTCGGAGGCAAGCCGGCTCCACGCTTGTGACGCCTGCACGGTCCAGACGGTATAGGCGGGCATGCCGAGGCCCTTGCTCTGGACCCAGACCAGCGCAAAATTCGCACGCGAGGCGCGCTTGGTGATGTCGCCTTCGTCGAGCACGGCCACGCGCTTGCCGAGCCGGCCGAGGCCCCAGGCAATGGCGGAGCCGAGCAGTCCGCCRCCGACCACAGCGACGTCGTAGTCTCCTGACATAAATTTCTCCTATCGTCCCGTATCGCCCTTGCCGGCGAGCACGCGGTCGAGCCCGTAGAAGCGGTCGAGCAGAATGAGGGCGGTCATGGTGATCGCGATCACGCAGGCCGAGACCGACGTCACCAGCGGATCGATGTTGTCCTGGATATAAAGGAACATGCGCACCGGCAATGTCTCCGTGCCGGGCGCCGCGAGGAAGACGGTCATGGTGAGATCGTCGAAGGACTGGATGAAGGCGAGCGCCCAACCGCTGATGACGCCGGGCAGGATCAGCGGCAGCGTCACGCGGCGAAACAAGGTCCAGCCGTTGGCGCCGAGCGAGACTGCCGCCATCTCGACCGAGAGGTCCATGCCGGTCRCCGCCGCCAGCGTCAGCCGCAGCGCGAACGGAAACACGATGATGACATGYGCGATGATCAGCGCGGCAAAGCTGCCGCCGAGGCCGGCCGAGGTGAAGAAGCGCAGGAAGGCGATGCCGAGCACGACATGCGGGATCATCAGCGGCGACAGGAACAGCGCCGCGAGCGCATCGCGGCCGCGGAAGCGATAACGCGCGATCGCCAGCGCTGCCGGCACCGCGAACAGCAGCGCCACGAAGGATGAGAGCGCACCGAGCCCCAGGCTGACCCAGAAGGCATGGATGAACTCGGGATAGTTGGCGATCGCCCTGAACCAGCGCAGCGAAAAGCCGTTGGTCGGCAGCGACAGGAAGCCTTCGGGCGTGAAAGCAACGAGGCATACCACCAGGATCGGCGCGACCATGACGATGACGAAGATGGTGTGGAAGATCAGCGCGAGCGGGCCGTTCCGGCTCATCGGAACACCTCCGCGTAGCGGCGCTCGATCAGCGCGTTGCTGCCGACGACGATCAGCACCAGCGCAACCAGCAGCAGGGTTGCGACCGCTGCACCGAGCGGCCAGTTCAGCGTGTTGAGGAATTCGTCATAGGCCAGGGTCGCCGCGACCTTGAGCCGACGGCCGCCGATGATCGCGGGCGTCGCGAAGGCACTGGCGGAGAGCGAGAACACGATGATCGCGCCCGACAGCACGCCCGGCATGATCTGCGGCATGATGATGCGGCGGATGATGGTCACGGGTCCCGCGCCGAGCGACATCGCGGCGTTCTCGATCTGCGGGTTGAGCCGCTGGAGCGCGGCCCACACCGACAGCACCATGAACGGCATCATCACATGGGCGAGCGCAACCACCATCCCTGTCTCGGTGAACATGAAGGGAATGGGCGAGCGGATCACTCCGAGCGACATCAGGAGCTTGTTGACGAGGCCGTTGTTGCCGCCGAACAGCAGCGCCCAGCCAAGCGTCCGCGCCACCACGGAGATCAAGAGCGGCCCGAGGATGATCAGCAGGAAAAAGCTCTTCCAGCGGCCGCTCATGCGGTTGAGGATGTAGGCTTCGGGGGCGCCGAGCAACGCGGTGAGCAGCGTTGTCAGGATCGCGATGCGAAACGTCCGCCAGAACATTTCTGCGTAATAGGGATCGGTCGCGATCTCGTGCCAGTTCTTCAGGATGAAGACCGGCTCGATGCCCTTGTACTGGCCCCAGTCGTGGAACGACAGCATCACCGTCATCGCCAGCGGAATCAGCAGCACGCCCACGAACAGCATCAAGGCGGGCGCGGTCAGCGCCCACGGCGCACGCGCGCTGCGCTCCTCGGCGGCCGTGCTCATGCGCCTGCCCTCGCGCGCACGCTCATGTCCTCGGGCCGCCAGACGAGGCGAACCGCCTCGCCTTCAGCCGGCGGCGCCGTCCCGTCATTCTGGCGGATCACGATCGCCGGCCCGCATTCGCTGTCGCACTGGAACAGCCAGTGATTGCCCTGGAAGATACGCGTGACGATCTTTGCGCCGAGCCCCGTATCGCCAAAGCCGATCCGTTCGGGGCGAATGCTGACAGTGACAGGGCCACTGAGCCCGGCCGGCGCCGGCGCGTTCCAGGAGCCAGCCACCAGCCGCACCGGCGTCGCGGTCCGATCAATCGTCGCCGCAAAGTCGTTGGTCTTGCCGAGGAACTGCGAGACGAAGGCCGAGGCCGGCTTCTCATAGGTCTCCTGCGGCGAGCCGATCTGCTCGATGCGGCCCTGGCTCATCACCACGATGCGGTCGGACAGCGACATCGCCTCGTTCTGGTCGTGGGTGACGAGGATCGTGGTGGTGCCGATGGTGCGCTGGATCTGGCGCAGCTCGATCTGCATCTCCTCGCGCAGCTTGGCGTCGAGATTGGACAGCGGCTCGTCGAGCAAGAGCACGCTCGGCTTGATCACCAGCGCGCGCGCCAGGGCCACGCGCTGCTGCTGACCGCCGGACATGCGGCGCGGATGGCGGTCCTCGTAGCCGGCAAGCCCGACCATCGCGAGCGCGGCGCGGACGCGCTCGGCTCTTTCGGCGCGCGGCACGTTGCGCATCTCGAGGCCGAACGCGACGTTCTCCGCCGCCGTCATGTGCGGAAACAGCGCGTAGCTCTGGAACACGATGCCGAGCCCGCGCTTCGCGGGATGGATCGCGGTCAGGTCCTTGCCCTCCAGGCGGATCGCGCCGCGTGTGGGATCGAGGAAGCCCGCGATCATCTGCAGGGTCGTGGTTTTGCCGCAGCCGGACGGGCCGAGGAAGGAGATGAACTCCCCCTTCCCCACCGACAGGCTGAAGTCATCGACCACAGTCTGCGCGCCGAACTGTTTTGCGACCCGATCGAGCTCGAGATAGGCCATGCGCTGTCTCCGCTACGAACGATCAGATCAACGCTCGACCTCGCGATTCCAGCGCTTGGTCCACTCCTCGCGCTTCTCGTTGATGACCGTCCAGTCGGGATTATAGAGCTTTGCCGCGCGCTCGCCGATCGGCGCCATCTTGCCGAGCTCCGGCGGTACCACCAGTGATTTCAGCACCGGGCCGTAGCCGTAGTCCTTCAGCATCACGAGCTGGATTTTTGGGTCGAGCAGCATCTTGACGAAGTTTGAGGCCAGCGGCGAGGCATTCGGCTTGGTGATCGGACACGCCGTCGTCAGCAGCGTCGCCGCGCCTTCCTTCGGATAGACGAAGTCGACGGGGAAGCCGGTGTTGGCGAAGCTCTGCACGCGGCCGGTGCCCCACACCGCGATCACGGCCTGGCCGGATTGGAACAGCTCGGTCATCTTGCCCGGCGACGGCTCATAGGCGAGCACGTTCGGATTGATCTGCTCCTTGAAGATCTTGAAGCCGGAATCGACGTTGGTCTCGCCGCCGCCGTTCATCTTCGACAGCATCACCAGCGCTTCGAGGCCGTAGGTGTTGTTGATCGGCGGGATCACGAGCTGCTTGGCGTATTTCGTGTCCTTGAGATCGTTCCACGAGGTCGGCGGCGCCCAGCCTTTCTCGGCGAACACCTTGGTGTTGTACATCAGGCCGGTCGCGACGATGCCGATCGCAACAGCGCGATCGTCCTTGAAGCGGGCGGTGTCATAGAGATCGGCGGCCGGCAAGCCTTCGAGCTTGCCGCAGAAGCCGAGCTGGATCGCCTGGTACATCGGGCCGTCGTCGACGATGGCGACGTCGATCTGCTGATTGCCCTTCTGCGCCTGGAGCTTGGCCAGCGTGTCGGTGGAGTTGCCGGCGACGTACTCGACCTTGACGCCATTCTCCTTCTCGAAGGCCGGGATCACCTCATCGCGGATGGTCTTCTCGAACGAGCCGCCGTAACCGGCGACATAGAGCGTTTTCTGCTGGGCCGAGGCGGCCGACGGGACAGCAATGAGCGCTGCGATGCTGACCGCGGTCAGAAGGCTGAGAGTCTTCATATGGACCGATCTCCAATATCGGAATGAGGTGACGTGCCGACAAATCTCTGACCGAGGCGCCTTCCGCATTTCCTTCCGCGCCAACCCTCTCCGGACAGGGCTCCGGCCCCTGTTCGCTAGGTTTTGGCGCGATCTGGAGGTTTGAACCCCTCCAATCTGCCGAAAAAGCGGGCTGTCTCCAGTCCTGATGAAAAAGATCGCAAACCCTGGCTTCCATCGTCCAATGAATAATGGCACCCTCTGCATGCCTAAATGTTATGGATGGAAATTGGGATGGCGCGGATCAATTCGCGGCAGGTGGAGGCCTTCCGCGCGACGATGCTGACCGGCAGCGTGACTGAGGCGGCAGCGCTGATGACCGTGACGCAGCCGGCCGTGAGCCGGTTGCTGCGCGACCTCCAGGCGCTCCTGAAAATGGAGCTGTTCGAGCGGCGCGGCACTGGCCTCGTGCCGACCGCCGCGGCGATGGCGCTCTATACCGAAGTGGAGCGCTCCTTCGTCGGGCTCGAACGCATCACGGCGGCGGCGGAAGAAATCCGCGGCCGTCGCACCGGGTCGCTGCGGATCGCAGCTCTGCCGGCGCTGTCGAACGGCTATCTGCCGCGGCTCGCCGGACATTTCCTGAGAGAACGGCCCAACCTCAACCTCGCCTTCTTCGGCGTGATCTCGCCGATCGTGGTCGATTGGGTGCTCAACAATCAATGCGACATCGGCTTTGCCGAGGTGCCGATCGCCCATTCCGGCCTGCCGAGCCAGCGGCTGCCCGCGTTGGCGCGCGTCGCGGTGCTGCCGACCGGTCATCGCCTCGCGGAGAAGCAAGTTCTGGAGCCGCGCGATTTCGAGGGCGAGACGTTCGTCTCGCTGTCGGCGGGGTCGTCGAGCCGTCACCTCGTCGACCAGGTCTTCCATCGCCACGACGTCCGCCGCGTGCTCAGGGTCGAGACCACGCTGTCGGAGATCATGTGCGGCATGGTGTCATCAGGGCTTGGCGTCGCGATCTGCGATCCCTTCACCGCGCAGGAATTTTCCACCCGCGGCGTCGTCGTGCGCCGCTTCCTGCCGCGTATCGACTTCGAATTCTCCGCGGTCTTTCCAGCGCAGCGCAGCCCCTCGCCCGTGGCGCTCGATCTGGTCGAGACCATGCGCAAGGCGCTGGTTGAATTCGAGGACGACGCAACACTCAGCCGTTGAACGCGGCCTGCGCCTCCGGCAGGTCCCAGATCTTGCCGATCGCAGCGGAGCCTGCCGCCGTGATCGCCGTTTCGTCGGCGCCGAGATAGCATCCCTCATCGACCAGCATGCGGCCGTCGACCATGACCTGATCGATGTTGGCGCGGTTGGCGAGCGCGATCAGCGCGCGGCGCGGATCGAACAGCGGCTGAAGATGCGGATGGGTGAAATCGACGACGGTGAGATCGGCGGTCGCGCCGGGCTCGATCCGGCCGAGATCAGGCCGCTTGATGACGTCGGCGGCCACGGCCGTGTTGGCCTCGATCAGTTCCGGCGAATTGGCGACATCGGCGCGGGCCGAGGTGACCTTGGAGATCAGCGACGCAGCATTGAGTTCGCCCAGCAGATCCATGTTGTAGCCGTCGGTGCCGACCACGGTGCGGACGCCGTGCTCGGCGAAGCGGCTGAACGCCGCGGTGACGCCGGCGCGCGCGAACACGCGCGGGCAATTCAGCACGGTCATGCCGCGCGCGGCCATCAGCCTGAGATCGTCGTCGGTGCTGAACATGCAGTGCGCCGCCATCAGGTCCGGCGCCAGCAGGCCGAGCCAGTCCAGATATTGCGCCGGCGTGCGGCCGCCATAGCGCTTGCCGATGGTCTCGACCTCGGCACGGCTCTGCGCCATGTGCGTCGTGATGGGCACGCCAAGCTCGCGCGCCCGCGCCGCGCAGGCTTTCAGCAGATCGGGACCACAGGTGTCGGTGGCGTGCGGGCTCATCGCAAGACTGATGCGGCCGTCGCCGCGATTGTTCCAGCGCTGATAGAGCGCGTCCCACGTTGCCATGTCGGCGGTGCCGTCGTCGCCGGAGTACTGCACGACGCCATCAGGGCCCGCCTTGGCGTCGGACGTCGAGAACAGATAGGGCGCGCCGTAGAAGCGGATGCCCATCTCCTCGGCTGCATCGAACATTTCGGGGATCGAATTCCGGAACGGCTCCATCACGGTGGTGGCGCCGCCCTTGAGGAGCTGGAGGATGCCGAGCCGTGCGACCGCGAGGCGCTCTTCCGCCGACAGGATATCGGCACCGCGCTTGGTCAGCGGCAAGAGCACCGTATAGACGATGCTCTGGTTGTTCTTGCGGCCGTTGCCGTCCTCGGTATGGCTGCGCGCCACGGCCTCAGAGAAGCAGTGATTGTGCAAATTGAGCAGGCCCGGCAAGACGAAGCGGCCGGGCCGGTCGTAGACCTGATCCGCGCTTGGCTTGTCGCGGGTGATTGCCGCGATCTTCTTGCCTTCGACCAGAACCCAATGGTCGCGCAGCACATCCTGCGCGCCGTCTTTCCGTGACAGTAGATAGCTGCCGAAGATTGCTGTGGTGCTCATGCGGGGCGTACGTTCCAGAAGACGGCGGTGCCGTCGAGAATGCCGGTGATGGCTTTGCGATAGGCGGTCGGCTGCTTGTACAGGCCGATCGGAATATAAGGTATTTCCTCGAACGCCACCGCCTGGATCTCGCGGCAGATGCGCTGCTGCTCGGCAAGCTCGGAGGCCGCCAGCCACTGGCTGCGCAACGGCCCCATCCTCTCGCTCGCATACCAGCCGGCGACCTTGCCTTCGCCGCGGATGTTGGTGTTGCCGGCCGGATTGAGCCAGTCGATGCCCTGCCAGTTGCCGACCGCCGCACTCCAGCCGCCCTGCCCGATCGGGTCCTTCTTGAGCTGGCGCTGCAACACGACGGCGAAATCGAGCCCGGCATATTCGACGTTCATGCCGGCCTTGCGCAAGCTGTCGACCGCGATCTCGCCGAGCGGTTTTTGCGCCAGCGAGTTGGTGGGGACCAGCACCACGACCTTCTCGCCATTGTAGCCCGCGGCCTTCAGCTCGGCCTTGACCTTGGCGTAGTCGCGCGGACCGCGGAACACGTCGAGGCCGACGTCGCTCGCCATCGGGGTATCCGGCGCGAAATAGCCGATCGGCGAGACCTGGAAAGCCGGATCGGTACCGGCCACGGCCGTCATGAACGCGGACTGGTCGATCGCACCCAGCAGCGCGCGGCGAACAGCAGGATTGTCGAACGGAGGCTGAAGATGATTGAGGCGCAGCATGCAGGCGTAGCCTCTGGGGTCAAGGATGCGCGTCTCGATATCGCCGGCCGCCTTGATGATCGGCAGCAGATCGTGCGGCGTGGTCTCCTGCCAGTCCTGCTCGCCGGTCTGGAGCGCGGCGACGCCGGTGCCGGCATCGGGCGTCGTGGTCCAGACCACGCGATCGTAGTGCACGATCTTCGGTCCCGCGGTCCAATCCGGCTTGCCGTCGGTGCGCGGCTGGTAGCGCTCGAATTTGGCATAGGCGTTGCGCGCGCCCTGCACGCGCTCGTCGGCGAGATAGCGGAACGGGCCACTGCCGATCACCTCGGTCAGCGGCTTGAACGGGTCCTGGCTCGCCAGCCGCTCCGGCATCATGAAGCRGGGATTGATCGCGGCCTTGCCGAGCGCCTGCGGCAGCAGCGGGAACGGACGCTTGAGACGGAAACGGATGGTGCGGTCGTCGGCAGCCGAGAGCTCGGCGGTCGCCTCCAGCAGTTCACCGCCAAAGCCGTCGCGCGCGGCCCAGCGGCGGATGCTGGCGACGCCGTCGCGGGCCAGCACACGTTCGCCATCGTGCCAGAACAGGCCGTCGCGCAAGCTGAGGTCCCATTGCAGCAAGTCAGCGGAGATGGCGTGGCCCGACAGCATCTGCGGCGAGACCTGCAGCGAGGAGCTCATGCCATAGAGCGTATCGTAGACCATGAAGCCGTGGTTTCGCGACACCTGCGCGGTCGAATAGATGGGGTCGACGAAGGCGAGGTCGATGACGGGAATGAAGCGCAAGGTACTCTGCGTTTCGGCGCGGACGATGCCCGGCAGCGACAGCGCCGGCACTGTTGCGGCAGCCTTGAGGAGCGAGCGGCGGGAGATAGGCATTACGAGAGGCTCCTGAAGGATCTTACGTGTTCAACAAGACCGCGCCGATCGCAGCGGCCACAGCCTGCTGCGCCGGCTCGATCACGGGTACGCCGATCGCGTCCGCGATCGCCGCGCGGTGCGACGCCATGCCAGCGCAGCCCATCACCACGACATCGGCGCGGCATTGCGTGACCAGCGCGCGGCCGGCGTCGATCAAGCGGCCGCGGATGTCGGCACCCGCTGTCTCCGCGGCACTCGCGCCGACCGACCAGCTTCCGGCGTAACGGCTGTCGACGCCCATCACCCGCGCCATGCGTTGCTGGCGGCGGATGCTCGACGGCGACAGCGCGATGACGCCAAAACGTTCGCCCAGCATCAGCGCGCGAAAGATGCCGCATTCGGCGATGCCCAGCACCGGACGGCGGCCTGCCGCCTCGCGCACCGCATGCAAGCCGGGATCGCTGAAGCAGGCGAGCACGAAAGCATCCGCATTGTCGCGCGTGACGCGGTTGACCAGCGGCATGACGACGCTGTCGGCATCGCGCTGCGAGCTGATGCCCGGCGGTCCCTCGGCGAGGCCGACCACCTCGATGTCAGGTCCGCCGGCGATGCGCAACGGCGCGACCGCCTCGTCGATAGCCGCCGTCACCGACGCCGAGGAGTTGGGGTTGATGACGAGGATGCGACGACGGGTCATGGTACTGCTCAGCGGTTACCGGCTTCGTGGCGCAGGAAGTTTTCCGCGATCTTCTCGCCGGTCGTGATCCAGACATCCGGGCACGACTTTGCGTAGGTCAGGAACTCGCGCAGCAGGCGTAGCCGCATCGGACGGCCGCTGCATTGCGGATGCAGCACGGTCGTCACCATCGCGCCCCAATCCCTGGTTTCGTCGAGTTCGTCCTTCCAGATCGAAAGCACGTGCTCCTTGGGGAAGATCGAGCGCGGGCTGAAGCGGGCAGAGAGGCCGTGCATCCAGTCGTCATAGCTCGCGGTGACCGGCAGCTCGATCGTGCCGGGCTTGCCGTCGGCGAGACGATGGCGGTAAGGCCGCACGTCGTCGCGGAATGAGGACGTGTAGACGATGCCATGACGTACGAGTGCTGCGCGCAGCTCCTCGGTGAACTCGCCATAGGGCGCGCGATAGCCGGTCGGCCTGACGCCGAGCCGGCGCTTCAGCGCCTCGAAGCCGCGCTCCAGCTCCTCCTCGATCCAGGGATCGCCGGGATCGGGCAGCAGGTGGTGATAGCCGTGATGGCCGATCTCGTGGCCCGCCTTGAGGATGGATTCCGCCATCGCCGGATGCGCGTCGACCGACCATCCCGTGACGAAGAAGGTCGCCTTGAGATCGAGCTGGTCGAGCAGCTCCAAGAGTTTGGGCGTACCGACGCGGGCCTCATAGCCGCCATAGCTCATGGTGATGAGCCGCTGCGCGTGCACCGCGTCCTTGCTGGTCCACGCGCTCTCCGCGTCGACGTCGAAGGACAGGAACATCGCCGAAGTGTACGGCTTCGGCCAGGGATATTCCGGCGCGAGATCGGCGGTGTTGGCCGGAACGAGCGGGATGCTCTTGAGTGCCTTACTGTCCAGCATTGATGGTCGCCTTCTCTAATCCGTTGTCGTTCAGTTTCCACTTGGCAAGCAGGGTCTTGTAGGTGCCGTCGGCGATCAGCGCATCGACCGCTTCGAGAATGGCCTGCTGAAGTGCCTTTTCCTTGACCGGCAGGGCGATGCCGGTGAATTGCTGCGCGATGGGCTCGCCTACGGACGCATAGGCGCCGGGCTCGAGGTCCATGATGTAGGGCAGCGTCTCGTTGCCCTGGGCGGCGGCATCGATGCGGCCCTGCCTGAGCTGGGTCCGCGCGTCGGCCGAGCCGTCGGTGCCCACGAACTGGATCGGATTGCCGCCGCAATTCTTCTCGCTCCACGCCGCGATCTGCGCCGGGAACATGGTCCGGCGGCTGGCGCCGACTTTCTTGCCGCAGAGCGATGCCGCGTCCTTGAACTCCGCCTTGCGCGACTGCTGCACGAAGAACTGCGGGCCGCTCCTGAGATAATCGACGAAGGACGCGATGTCGTGACGGCTCGCGTAGTCCGTGAAGCCGGACAGAATGGCGTCCACGCGCCCGGTCGAGATCGACGGCATGAACTCGGCAAAGCTGGTCTCCTGCCATTCGATCTTGACGCCGAGCTTGCGGCCGATGGCTTCGCCGAGATCGATGTCGAAGCCGGACAGCGCGTTGGTGGCGGGATCGCGGAACTCCATCGGCGGATAGTTCGGCACCAGCGCCACCTTGAGGCTGCCGCGCTTGGCGATCTCCGCCGGCAGCTCGATCGCCAATGCCGAAACGGTCATGGCGCCGAAAAGCGCCGCCGCAACCCAAAGTCTCTTCATCAACACGCCCCCATCTCAGATCACTGCCGAAAGAAATGCCTTGGTGCGCTCCTCGCGCGGCGCACCCAATACGTCCGAGGCGCGCCCCTGCTCGACGATCGCGCCCTGGTCCATGTAGACGACGCGGTCGGCGACCTCGCGCGCGAAGCCGAGCTCGTGCGTCACCACCATCATGGTCATGCCGCTCTTCGCCAGCTCCTTCATGACCGCGAGCACCTCGCCGACGAGCTCCGGATCGAGCGCGCTGGTCGGCTCGTCGAACAGCATCAGCATCGGCTTCATGGCGAGCGCACGCGCAATCGCCACGCGCTGCTGCTGGCCGCCGGAGAGCTGCGCGGGATACCAGTCCGCCTTGGCGGACAATCCGACGCGCCGGAGCAGTTCGAGCGCCTCCGCGCGCACCTCGTCGGATTTGCGCCCCTGCACCTGAAGTGGACCTTCGGTGATATTCTCCAGCGCGGTCTTGTGCGGAAACAGGTTGAAGCGCTGGAACACCATGCCGGTCTTGAGCCGCTGCCGCCCGATCTCCCGCTCGCTGAGGCGATAGAGCCGTCCGCTTTGCTCGCGCACGCCAAGCAGCTCGCCGTCGAGCCAGATGCCGCCGGCATCGATCGCGGCAAGCTGATTGATGCAACGGAGCAGCGTGGTCTTGCCGGAGCCGGAGGCGCCGATCAAACACATCACCTCGCCGGGCCAGACGTCGAGCGAGACGCTTCTGAGAGCCTGGAACTCGCCAAAGCTCTTGCTGACGGAGCGGATCGCGACGAGGGGTTTTGTCATCGCGCCAGCCGCAATGTGCCGCGGGCAAAACGGCGTTCGAGCAGCATCTGGAGCGGCGTCAGGATCGAGACCACGAGCAGGTACCAGAGCCCAGCAACGATCAGCAGCTCGATGACGCGCGAATTGGCGTAGTAGATGTTCTCGGCGTTGTGCAGCAGTTCCGGATACTGGATGACGCTCGCGAGCGAGGTCGCTTTCACCATGCCGATGAACTCGTTGCCGAGCGGCGGGATCACCACCCGCATCGCCTGCGGCAGGATGATCCGGCGCAGCGCGCGCAGCCGCCCCATGCCGATCGCCTGCGCCGCCTCGTATTGCCCGATGTCGACCGACAGCATGCCGGCGCGCATCACCTCGGACGTATAGGCGCCCTGGTTGATGCCGAGCCCGAGCAGCGCGGCAAGGAACGGCGTCATGACGTCGACCGCGCGCGCAGACCACAGGCCGGGAATGCCGATGGTCGGAAACACCAGCGCGAGGTTGAACCACAATAGCAGTTGCAGGATCAGCGGCGTACCACGGAACAGCCAGGTGTAGCCCGCCGCGACCGTCTTCAGCACCGGATTGGGCGACAGCCGCATGACCGCGACGACGACGCCGAGGACAATGCCGAGCGCCATCGCCAGCACCGCCATCACCATCGTGTTGACGATGCCTTCGAGAATGACTTTTGCGGTCAGGAAGCGGCTGACATAGGACCATTCGATCTGACCGCCGGCGAAGGCGCGCACGATCGCCGCCAGCACGACGACGATCAGGGCAGCGCTGAGCCAGCGAAACCAGTGCGGCTCGCGCGCGATCCGCATCCCCGACAGATCAGGGAAACCCTCCGCGAGTGCCGGCACCGGCTTCATTGCGGCGCCGCATTCAGCATGGGCTGGGCCACCGCGTTGGCCCCCAGGCCCCATTTGTCGAGAACGGCCTTGTAGGCGCCGTCGGCGATCATCGCCGTGAGCTTCTCCGTCACCACCTCGCGCAAAGCCGCATCGTCCTTGCGGAACATGATGCCCTGGTAGCCTTTGGCGAAGGGCTCGCCGACGACGCGATATTTGCCGGGCTCCTGCGTCTGCGCGTAAGGCAGCGTCTCGCTGCCCTGCACGGCGGCGTCGATGCGACCCTGCTTGAGCTGGTTGCGGACGTCGATCGAGTTCTCGCCCGGGACGTACTGAATCGCCGGCTTGCCGGCCGGCTCGCAGTTCTGCTTGCTCCACTTCTCGATCTCGACCGGGAAGCTGGTGCTGCGGGTGGTGCCGACCTTCTTGCCGCAGAGATCCGCCGCGTCCTTGGCCGCATTGTCCGCCATCACGAAGAACTGCGGGCCGGTCGCGAGGTAGTCGACGAAATCGGCGGTCTCGCGCCGCGAGGCGCGGTCGGAGATGCCGGAGATGATGAAGTCCGCGCGCCTGGTCTGGAGCGACGGGATCAACTCGGCGAACGGCGTCTCGCTCCAGACGATCTTTACGCCAAGCCGCTTCGCAAGTTCGTTGGCCAGATCGACATCGAGCCCGACGAGCTCGTTGGTGGCGGGATCGCGGTACTCCATCGGCGCGTAGGTGGAGTTGACCGTGAGCTTCAACGCGCCCGCCTGCTTGATCTCCGCGGGAAGCTCCGCCGCTTGCGCCGACGTTACGGTAGCCAGTACTGCGAGGCCGAGAGAGAGCGAGAGGCGTATCATGTCAGCTCCTTTGCCAACGTTTTGCTTTGAGTCCTTTGCCAGCGCCGTGCCAGTCAGTCCGCGTCGAGAACGGCCGGCTCGATGACGCCGGCGCGTTCGGTGATCACCCTGTATTGCTCCGGCCGCCGGTGGGCGGCGAAATTGAACATCTTGTCCTTGCCCTGGCGGCAGAGATCGAGATCGATGTCGGCGACAATGACTTCGTCCGCCAGAGTCTGGGCCTGCGCGACGATGCGGCCGTTGGGATCGACGATGCAGGAGCCGCCGATCAGCCCGGAGCCGTCCTCCTCACCCGCCTTCGCCACCGAGATCGCCCAGGTCGCGTTCATGTAGGCGTTGGCCTGCGTCACCAGCGTCGAGTGGAAGGTGCGCAAGGACGCATCTTCAGTGRCGCCGCCATTGGGGTCATAGGCCGCCGAATTGTAGCCGATGCAGACCAGCTCGACGCCTTGCAGGCCGAGCACGCGCCAGGATTCCGGCCAGCGGCGGTCGTTGCAGATCATCATGCCCATGATAGCGTGGGCCCAGGCCGAGCCGGCGCGGAAAGCGGGAAAGCCGAGGTCGCCATATTCGAAATAGCGCTTCTCGAGCTGCTGGTAGCGCGCGCCTTCGCGCGGCTCGACCGAACCGGGCAGATGCACCTTGCGGTAACGGCCGAGAATCTCGCCGTCGCGATCGACCAGGATGGCGCAATTATAACGGCGACCGTCCGGTGTCAGCTCGGCATAGCCGACATAGAAGCCGACGCGCAGCGCGCGCGCACGGTCGAACAGTTTTGCCACGGCCGGGTTCGGCATGCCGCGCTCGAAATAGTGGTCGAGCGCGGCGCCTTCGAGCAGCCAGCGCGGGAAGAAGGTGGTGAAGGCAAGCTCGGGAAACACCACGAGGCTGGCGCCGCGACCGGCGGCCTCCTCCAGCATGTCGAGCATTCGCGCCAGCGTATGCTCGCGCGTATCGGCTTTTTGCGTCGGCCCCATCTGTGCGGCGGCGGCGCGAAGGACACGAACCAAGATTGCCTCCAATATGTGCGCAGTGCTGCCTCAATGGGCGAATGAACCCTTTGATGCGACGTGCAAATCCGCGACCATTACGCGGAAGCGGGGCTGCAAAATCAATTCGTTCTGCTATGATGTTTTGGCCCAGAGTATAATCGGCAGTGATATGAACCTGCGTCAGCTCGAGATCCTGCGTGCCGTCATCCGCCATCGCACCACGGTGGCGGCGGCGGACGAACTGGCGCTGTCACAGCCCGCGGTCAGCAACGCGCTGAAGACGATGGAGGCGCAGGCGGGCTTTGCGCTGTTCGAGCGCGTCAACAACCGGCTGTTTCCGACCGCGGAGGCGATGGCGCTCTACAAGGAGAGCGAAGCCATCTTCGCGCTGCACGCCAAGCTCGAGAACCGCGTCCGCGATCTGCGCGAGAACCGCTCCGGCCATCTGGCGCTCGTCGCGACGCCGCCGCTGGCCTACAGCATCATCCCGTCGGCGCTCTCAAGCTTCCTTCGCCGCCGCCCGGAGACGCGCGTGTTCTTCGACGTGCGGCGCTATGAGGGCATCATCGAGGGGGTGCTCAGCCGCGTCGCCGAGCTCGGCTTCGCGCTGGGGCTGACGCATCATCCCGGCATCGCGCATGAGGTGGTGCATACCGGCGAGATGGTCTGCGTCCTGCCGCCGCAGCATCCTCTCGCCGACAAGCCGGTGATCTCGGCCGCCGATCTCTCCGGCATGCCCTTCATCGGGCTCGAGCGCGGCACGCGCCTCGGCGAGGCCGTGCGCGACAGCTTTGCCCGCACCGGCGCGCCGTTCCAGCCGACCGTCGAGGTGCGCTACTGCAACACGGCCTGCGTGCTCGCCGCCGCCGGCGTCGGCGCCGCCGTGGTCGATCCGTTCTCGCCGCGACAGAACGGCGGCAGCGGCCTCGTGGTGCGGCCGTTCACGCCCACGACGCACGCTGCTATGGTCGGAAGCCGAGCCGCTGTCGCGCCTGGCCAAGGCGTTTCTCAACGAGGTCCGGAAAGAGAGCGCACAGCTGGCACGCACAGCGCCACACCAGCAACATGGGGCAGAAAGCGACTGAGCTTCGCAACCTTTTGACCCGGGGGGCACATGGCACGCATCACCATCATCGAGACCGGACAGGTCCCGCAGAAGTACCGCGAGCAGCACGGCTCGTTTCCCGACATGTTCGAGCGCATGGTCCGCGCCGAGGACCCGACCGCCACGGTGGACGTCGTCAGCATTCCCAATGGCGATGCGCTGCCCGATCCGAGCAAGCTCGAGGCCGTGCTGATCACCGGCGCTGCTGCCGGTGTCTATGACGGGCTCGACTGGATCGCGCCGCTGGAAGATTTCGTGCGCACGGCTTACGCCAACAAGACGCCGATGGTCGGTGTCTGCTTCGGCCATCAGCTGATCGCGCAGGCGCTCGGCGGCACCGTGCAGAAGTCGGAGAAGGGCTGGGGCATCGGCCGCCACGTCTATCAGGTGCTGCCGGAGAACGGCGTCGTCGACGGCAAAGCGGTTGCGATCGCCGCCTCGCATCAGGACCAGGTGGTCGAGCCGCCCAGCGATGCGCTGACGATCCTCTCGTCCGAATTCACCCCGCATGCCGGCCTGCTCTACGCCAACGGCACCACGCTGACCGTGCAGCCGCATCCGGAATTCGACGTGGAGTTTGCGCAAGTGTGCTGCGAACTCCGCGACGGCAAGGCGCCGGAGGATGTCGTTGCGACGGCGAGGGAGTCGCTGGCGGAGCCGATGGACAACGCGAAGCTGGGTGGGGCAATCACGCGGTTTCTCGCTCGCAAATCTATCCCCTCATCCTGAGGAGCGCGCTCTCGCGCGCGTCTCGAAGGATAGAGGCCCGGATGCAACAACGGCGGGGCCTGCATGGTTCGAGACGCCGCTTCGCGGCCCCTCACCATGAGGGGCGAGAGTTGTTTACGCGCCTCAGAACGGATCCGTCCCCAGCCCCGGCACATCCGCCGGCCGCGGTCCCGGCGCCGGCCAGTGAAACCGGCGGTCCTTCTCGGCAATCGCGATATCGTTGATCGACGCCTCGCGGCGCCGCATCAGCCCGTGCTCGTCGAACTCCCACTGCTCGTTGCCGTAGGAGCGATACCACTGGCCGCTGGCGTCATGCCATTCGTACTGGAAGCGCACCGCGATGTGGTTGCCGTCGAAGGCCCATAGGTCCTTGATCAGGCGATACTCCCGCTCCTTCTCCCATTTGCGGGTGAGGAACGCGACGATGGCCTCCCGGCCCTGAAACACCTCGGAGCGATTGCGCCAGCGGCTGTCCTCGGTATAGGCGAGCGAGACTTTCACCGGATCGCGCGAATTCCACGCGTCCTCGGCCATGCGCGCCTTTTGCGCGGCGGTCTCACGGGTGAAGGGTGGAAGTGGCGGGCGCGACATGGTGGCCTCATCGGTTGGTCCGAGCCGCAATCTATCGCTGCAATTGCTGGAGTCGATAGGCCATCACCTATCGGCCGATCACTTATCGGGCGATCAGGAAATCAGATCGGCCTTCATCAGGATACGGATCGATTTCGGAATCGGCTGGGCGCGGCCGCCACTGATGAAGGCGACGCGCACCTCGGCTTTCACCAGCACGTCCTCAGCCCGCCGCACCTCCTGCGC